>JBAQWM010000216.1:0-19776 GCA_049298915.1 Steroidobacteraceae bacterium
CGGCACGTCATGGTGAAGCTCTAGCCGGCTGCTGCTGCGCTGAGTCACTCCTCGCGTCGCGGCGTCCAGGCTTCGTAGGCGAGCAGCAGCAGCAGGCCCGTAACAAACGGCAGCAACTCGTAAACCAGCCGGTAAGCGAGCACCGCGCCCAGCAGTTCCTCGGCCGGAACTCCGGTCAGAGTCACCAGCAGTATCGACTCGAAGATCCCGAGTCCTGCCGGTACGCCGGACAAGGCGCCGGCGGTGATCGCCGCGACGAAAACCGCCGCGAAAGCGGCAAATCCGATAGCGGCCGACTGCGGCAACAGCAGGTACAGCACGGCGATGGCGCAAAGCACCTCCGTCACCCCAAGCAGGTACTGGATCATCGTCAGTCGCGGGCTGGGCAATTCGAAGGCGGGAAACCAGCTGCCGAGCGGGCGCACACGCGCGATCACCAAGCCCGCATAGACGAGATGCGTGAGCAACAGCCCGGCACCGATCATGGTCACGACTTGCGGCTGCAGGTGCAGCGCCTCGGCGACACTTGCGGTGGCGGCGATCATCGAAACACCGGCCAGCAGTCCCAGGCCGGAGGCGAATGGCATCACCGACAGAACGATCAGTTTGCCGATATCGGCCGCCCCGAAACCGGCTGCGCTGTAGATGCGGTAGCGGATCGCGCCGCCGGAAAAGGCCCCGAAGCCCACCGCATGCCCGATCGGATAGGCGATCAGCGCCGTCACGAATGGCCGCTGCCAGCCCGCCACCGGGCGCAGATAACGCAGCATCTGCACTTCGTAGATTGCCATCGCAATCAGCGCGCCGGCCGTGCAGAGCCATGCCAGCACCAGTGCGCTGCCTGGGATCGCGGCGAAGCTGTCGCCGACGCCGGTCGGGTCCACTTCGGCGAGCTTGCGCCACAGCACGGCTGCCGCGATCGCGATGATCAGGAACGAGGCGATCGGGGGTAGCAGCTTGCCCGCGCGCGATTTCATCCATTTTCTCCCGCGATGAACTCCACGACGTTCTGCACGACCGAGGCGTCCGCGAGGATATCCCGATGCCCCAGTCCATCGGTCGAAATCGCTTTCAGTGCGGGCCAGGCGGCGGCGAGCACTTCGGCTTCGCGCCAGGGGATCACTGCATCACCGCGATCGTGCACGAGCAGCGCCGGAATCCCGCAGTCCGGACCGGTCGCGACCAGATCGAGTTCCGCAACTGGCCGTCCGGCGAATTCATCGAGGAGCCGCACGAATTGCGCCACGGCGCGCGGCGGCAGGCCGAGCCCTTTCGCATACGCCAGGGGAATGCGGCTGACGCGCGTCGGGCTCGACACGATCACCATCCGCGCGGTCCGGAATCCGAAAGCCAGCGCCGCGCCGATTACCGCCCCGCCGAAGGAGTGACCGACCACGGCATGCGCCGGCCCGGTGGTCTTCGTCACTTCCACCAGCATTTCAGCGAGGACGCGCGGCGTCGCGCGCCCGCCGGCGGAACGGCCGTGGCCCGGAAGGTCGAGCGCGATCGTGCGCAGGCCACGGCTGCCGAGTGCCGTGGCGAGCCGGCCGAACTGCGTGGTCCGGCCACGCCATCCGTGCAGGGCAATCACCAACGGCCCGGTTTCACCCCAGGCCTGAGCGAACAGCCCCGGCAGCAATTCGATTTCGCGCGATGCGAGTCCGGGCTCGAGCTCCCAGGCTTGCGTCTCGTTGCGGCCGCGCGGCCGCGACACCAGTTCCAGCATCGCCCTTGCCGCGAGACGCGGCGCAATGCGGCCGGCCAGGCCGAACAGCAGCGGAAGCCAGAAGGGTACGGTTTCTGCCAAGTCTCAAAAAAGCCGGCACGGTTACCCGTGCCGGCTCTGTGTCATGCCCGATGCAGGGTATCAGCCAGAGGTGGGCGCGGCTGCGGGCTCGACCGGTGCCTCGGCCTCCGCCGCCATGTCGTTCGTGCCATTACCGCCGCTGCAACCATCGACGCCGTCGATCAGCAGGATCGACAGGTCGCCGTCGGCCTGGACATTACGCACGCAGCTTGCCGATCCGGAGGCAAGCGGCGCGCTGAATTCCCAGTTGCCGGGAGCCATCGGCAGGGTTTCGCCGCTGCCATTGCACATCGGCGCGCCAGCCTCGTCGACGGGGCCGGTCATGTTCACTTCCGAAACCATCATCTTGTTGTTGGCGTACTTGTTCGCCTCGCCGATGAATTCCCGCGGTGTCATGCGAATGCGCACGCTTTCGCAGACCCCGCCCTGCGATACGGTCTTGATCGAGAGCGTCGCGCGGATCAATGGCAGGTCGTCATTGGCGCTTCCGCCAGTGCAGGCACCAAGAGCGACCGCGGCAACCGCCGCGAATACGAGGGCATTGAGGCCCGAATGCTTCAGGAACGACATCGTCAGACACTCCCCTGTGGTTGTTATCCGTGGCCGGACAATCGTTGCAGCCGCCTATTGTATCAACTCGTCCGGCTACGGGGGGGCCAGGGGCGTTCCAGCTCCCACAGCAGCGGGGCAAACCCGCGCCGCGCCAGCATGCCGCCGCCCAGCGCCCGAAACTGGCGCCCCAGGCGCTTGCGGTACCAGGCGGCGGGTCGCAGCCGGACACCGGAATCAGTACGCCCGCGGTCGGCGTTGCGCTGCCAGTCCTCGCCGGTCAGGACGCTGAAATACAGGGCGCCGCAGCAAAGCCTGCCGAGATTCGCCAGCGCCCGCGCAGCTTCCCGGTCCGGCAGGTATTGCAGCACGTCATGGCAGATGACGAGGTCGAAGGGCGCCCGCGGCGCATATTCGGCAATGCTGGCCCGGACCCAGCCGTGGCGCCTGCTCAGGTAGTCGCTGGGGTCGAGGCCAGTGTATTGGGCCCGTGGAAAGAACTCCCGTACCGGCTTTCGCATATGACCCAGGCCGCAGCCGGCATCCAGCACGCGCCGGACATTGAATCCCAGGTAGCTTGTGAATGCGCAGATGAACCGGCCGAGCCGCAGCGCATCCTCGCCGGAGGCGACGCGCGTCTCGGGATCAAGGTAGTAGCGTCTATAGAATCCGGCGTCGAACTTCACCGGCAGCTATTCGACCGTGACGCTCTTGGCGAGATTGCGAGGCTGGTCGAGGTCGGTGCCTTTCAGCACCGCCGTGTGGTACGCAAGCAGTTGCAGCGGGATCGTATAGACCGCCGGGGCCTGGAATTGACTGACCTGCCGCGGCATCGTGAAAACCTGCACGCCGTCCGAAGGCTCGATGCCTGACTCGGGATCGGCGAATACGTAGAGCATGCCGCCGCGCGCACGAACTTCCTGCAGGTTCGACTTCAGCTTTTCCAGCAGGTCGTTGTTCGGCGCCACTGCGATGACCGGCATGTCTTCATCCACCAGCGCCAGCGGTCCGTGCTTCAGTTCCCCGGCCGCGTAGGCTTCGGCGTGAATGTAGGAGATTTCCTTGAGCTTCAGGGCGCCTTCCATCGCGATCGGGAACATGGCGCCGCGCCCCAGGAACAGAGCATGGTGCCGGCCGGCAATCTGCTTCGCGAGTCCGGCGATCACCGGCTCGAGCGCCAGGGTCTGTTCGATCATGTGCGGCAGTTCCAGCAGGCGCTGGACCAGCTCCTTTTCCTGCGCCGGTTCCATGCCATGGTGCTTGCCGATCGCGATGACCAGCATGCCGAGCGCCGCGAGTTGCGTCGTGAAGGCCTTGGTGGATGCCACCCCGATTTCGGGTCCGGCGCGGGTCAACAGCACCAGTGCGGATTCGCGTACCAGCGAGCTTTCCGGGACATTGCAGATTGCGAGTGTCGACAGGAATCCGGCCTTGCGCGCGAGCCGCAGCGCCGCCAGCGTATCGGCCGTCTCGCCCGACTGGGAAATGGATACGAACAGGGAATTGTGCGGAACGACCGGCTGCCGATAGCGGAATTCGCTCGCGATTTCCACGCGGCAGGGTACGCGGCACAGTTGCTCGATGAAATAGCCGGCCACCACGCCGGCGTGATAACTGGTGCCGCAGGCGACGATATGGACCGAGGCGGTGCGGCTGAATACCTCCAATGCTCCCGGCCCGAATGCCTGCGCCAGCAACCGGCCGCCCGCGACCCGCTCTGCGAGCGTCTGCGCCACTGCGCGCGGCTGTTCGTGGATTTCCTTCTGCATGTAATGATCGTAATCACCGAGTTCCGCGGCCTCGGCCGAGAGCTCCGATTCATACTCACGGCGCTCCACGTCACGTCCTGCGGCATCCACGATCCGGATGCTGCGCCTGCGGATGCACGCGACGTCGCCTTCCTCCAGGATGATGAAGCGGCGCGTGACCGGGAGCAGCGCGGCCACGTCGGAGGCGACGAAGTTCTCGTCCTTGCCTACGCCGATGACCGCCGGGCAGCCCGCGCGCGCAAGCACGATGCAATCCCGATCCTGGCCCCACATCACGGCGAGCGAGTAGGCCCCCTGCAGTTCGGCGACGGTCTTGCGCACGGCGGCGAACAGGTCGTCGTGGCCGTCAAGATGGTGATGGATGCGGTGCGCGATCACCTCGGTGTCTGTCTCCGACGCGAACTCATAGCCGCGTCGCGCCAGGTCCTCGCGCAGCTCTTCGTGGTTCTCGATGATACCGTTGTGCACGATCGCGATGCCGTCGCGCGAGATGTGCGGATGCGCATTGCGCTCGTTCGGCACGCCATGGGTCGCCCAGCGCGTGTGCGCGATTCCGAGCTGGCCGGCGGTCGGGGTAGCAAGCAGCGCTTCCGACAGCCTTGCTACCTTGCCGGCGGCGCGCAGGCGCGCGACTCCGGTGCCGCCATTCAGCACGGCGACACCGGCCGAATCATAGCCGCGGTATTCGAGGCGTTTCAGACCCTCGATCAGGATCGGGACCACATCACGTTCGGCGACCGCTCCGACGATTCCGCACATGCTCCACGATTCCTGGGGCGTACCCGGTGCCGCTGACCGACTGCCGCGGGAACGGCCCGGGCATCGTTGGACATTCTAATCCAACGGGGTTGCACCGGAGCGGGGGCCTGCTTCACGGAATCGGGGGGCGACGTGGCAGGACCGGCTCAGCGCCTGGTCGGCCGGACGCCAAGCCAGCGCAGCGCCTCGACCTGGCTGGAGAAGAACTCGACACGCACGCCGCGATTCATCGCCGCAATCTTGAAGAATTCGGTCTGCTGATCCGGGACATGCCCTTGCACGAAACAGGCCATGGACAGTCCCGGCACCAGCCGTGCGGCAGCCGCGGCATTTTCGAAGGAATCCATCGTTGTCATGCGCCGGCCCTTGACGGTGCCCTCGGTCAGCACCCGCCGCACGCCATTCTCTGCGCAGGCCTCGCCGATCGACTGCCACAGGCGATTCATGCGCTCCGGCGTGATCTCGAAGCCTGGCACCAGCCGGGCATACAGATAACCCTCGCGCAATTCCAGCGCGGCTTCGGAATCAAGCGGTGCCTGGTTTTCCGTAGGCTCCATTCCGCAGCAATCACACCGGCTTCTTTCGCGGACGCTTCCAGTTGGCCACAGTCTGCTGCCGGCTGCGCTCCAGAGTCAACTTTCCAGCCGGCGCCGGTTTCGTGATGGTCGAGCCGGCGCCGATGATGGCATCCGGACCAACCGTCACGGGCGCCACCAGCATGGCGCCGGAACCGATGAAAGCGCCGTCCCCGATGCTCGTGCGATGCTTGTCGACGCCATCGTAATTGCAGGTCACGGTGCCGGCACCGACATTGACGTCCGAGCCGATGCTCGCGTCGCCGAGGTACGTCAGGTGATTCGCCTTGCTGCGCGCGCCGAGCTCGGTGTTCTTGACCTCGACGAAGTTGCCGACATGGACTTCATCGGCGAGCCTGGTGCCGGGGCGCAGCCGCGCGAACGGGCCGATCACGCAGCGTGATCCCGTGGTCGCCCCGTCGATGACGCAATTGGCGCGGACCTCGGTGTCGGCGCCGATCTGACAGTCGCGCAGCACGCAGCCCGGACCGATGCGCGCACGATCATCGATGCGGACCTTGCCCTCGAGTATCACATTGATGTCGAGTACCACATCGCGGCCGCACTGAACTTCGCCGCGGATATCGACGCGCGCCGGATCCACGATCGTCACGCCCGCGCGCATCAATTCGGTCGCGCGGTCGCGACGGCGCGCCGCTTCCACTTCCGCGAGCTGCAGCTTGTCGTTCACGCCCAGCACCTCCGTCGCCGAGGCCGCGACGACGGCTTCGACCGCAATACCTTCCCGCACCGCGGCAACGATGCAATCCGGCAGATAGTACTCCTGCTGCGCATTGTCGCGCCCGAGCGTGGCGAGCCAGCGTCGCAGCCCGCCGGCCGGCGCTGCCAGCAGGCCGGTATTGACCTCGGCGATCGCGAGTTCCTTGTGATTCGCGTCCTTGTGTTCGACGATGCGCGCGACGCGCCCGCCGGTGTCGCGGATCACCCGGCCATAGCCTGCCGGATCCGGCAACACCGCGGTCAAGAGCGCGAGCGATGCATTGCCGGCGCGGCCCGTCAGTTCGGCAAGTGTCGTCCTGCGCACGAGCGGCACATCTCCGTAGAGCACCAGCACGACATGGCTGTCGGGAATCGCCGGCATGGCCTGCAGCAGCGCGTGACCGGTGCCGAGTTGCTCGGCCTGCAGCACCCAGTGAATGTCGGTGTCCGGAATCGCCTCGCGCACGCGCCCGCCGCCATGGCCGTGAACGACGTGGATCGCATCAGGTCCAAGCGGACGCGCCGTTTCGATCACGTGCCGGAGGAGTGGGCGGCCCGCCAGGGGTTGCAATACCTTTGGCAGGTCGCTAACCATGCGCTTGCCCTGGCCGGCGGCCAGGATGACGACGGACAGGGGCATCGGCGCGGATTGTACCGGAGAGCGACGGGGGGCGATGGTCGTGATGATTACTCAGATGCAGCGACACCCGGTGCGCGGCCTGATCGGCGCAGTCATGGCGTTGCTTGCGCTGTGCCCGGCTCTCTCATCGACGGCAGCCGCCCAGGTCACCAACCTGGCAGCCGCCCGGCGCGCCATCGAAGAGCCCCGCATCGTGGCGCTGGAAACCGATTTGAGCGCCACCGCGCAGAGCGGCGCGACCGATGCGCTGGCACGCCTCCTGCAAACCATTGCGGCGGACCCGCAGATGGAGCCGGCCGCGCGCGAATGGCTGCTCGATCGCGGCCTGCACGGGCTTGCGCAGCTGCCACCGACAGCGGCCGCACGCGCTGCCGTCCTGCGCCTTGCGCTGCGCGCGCCCTCGGTATTCGTGCGCGCGGACCCGGATCACGGGAGCTCCTCGGTGCCGCTCTACGATGCCGGCGCGACGGCAAGATTCGTGATCGATTCGTGGCAGCGCGCCGCGGCACGCGATGAAACCGGGGCTGCCTTGCTTGCCGGACAAACGTCGCCAGTGGAGCGATTCGCGCTGCGCGCAGGAATTGCAGGGCCCGATCCGGCGCGCGCGGGGATCGTGGACGCGTTTGCCGCAGCGCCAGTTTCCGAGCTCGCGAGACAGCGCGACACCATCATCGCCGCGATCGGCCAGGGGCGGCGCGTGGATGAACTGGCGCTCGTCACAGGCCACCGTCTGGGCGATCGCGAATTGCTGGATCTCGTCATCGGCTATGCCGATCCCCAGGTCGCGCTCGCGGCAGTGCATGAGGTGGCGCGCGTCCTTGATTCGGTTGCCGCGCTCGAGTCGCTGTCCGTTGCCGGCCGCCGTCCGGAGATCGCATCGGCCGCGCTGCTCGAGATCGGCATGCTCGCGCGGCAGGACGGCCGGGCGCGCGATTTTCTGTACCGGGCCATCGATGATCCGCTCTCCGGCCCTTCCGCGGCGGCGGCGCTCGGTGCGCTCCATGATCCGGCGGTCGCACCGGAACTCGGACGACGCCTGCGTCTGGCCAGGACCGAGCAGTCGCGGCGCCTGTTCGTCCTTGCCCTCGGTCTCGATGGTTCGCAGTCCGCCCGCATTGAATTGAAGCGCTTCGCGGAAGCCAGGACCGGATCGCCGCAGTTGCAGAATGAGGTGCGCCAGTGGCTCGCGCATTGAGCCGCGCGCTGATCGCCCCGCTCCTGCTGGTTGCGGCCGGACCCGCCAGAGCCGCCTGCATTTTCGACGCCAGCAATGAGATCACAAATCCATTCGCCCCGGGCTGCGGCGACGTGATGCTGCGCTACACCGAAAACGACAATACCGGCAATAACATCGCGATCGGCTATCCGCTGCCGGCGCCCGTCGCCTCACTGACGCCGGTCGATGGATTCCGGGACTACGCTTCGCTGTTCGCCCGTCACCAGTCCTTCATGATCCTGCATGACGAGGTCGCGGGCCAGGTCGTCGGCCAGACCGTCGGCGGCCGCGATATCTGGGCGTACGTGCTCGGCGACATCGACGGCACGACCAGCGAGGGCTTCGCCGAGCCGGCGGTGCTCGTCAATGGCGGCATACATGCCCGCGAGTGGCAGACGCCCGAAGCCGTGACCGCCGTGTTCGAGACGCTGGTCGAGGGCAGGAACGACGCCGGATTCGGACGGTACCTGATCGACAACCTCAACACCGTGCTGGTGCCTGTCAATAATGTGGACGGCTTCATCCAGACCCAGCTCTATCCGGACAGCGTCACGGCCGATCGCCAGCAGCCCCGCGAAGGGCGGATGCGGCGCAAGAACCTGCGAAATCCCAACTCCCAGGGCCCGATCGATTCCGATATCGCGACCGTCGCCGACAATTTCTGGGGCGTCGACCTCAACCGCAATTCGGCTGCTGGGTTCGCGCAGCAAGGCCGCAGCAGCGCCAGCGTCACCAGCCTCGTCCATCGCGCGGGCGCGCCGAATACCGAGCCCGAACTGCTCGCGCTGCAGGCAGCCGCGATGCTCGGCCCGGCGGCGCGACTGAGATTGTTCAGCGACACCCATTCATTCGGCCAGGTTTATTTCGCGCCAACCACCGGCAATGCGCGGCGCGATGCCATCACTTCTGCGCTGGCGGCGCGCATGCGCGCCGCATCAGGGCGCATCTACACTTATGCGCCGGACCCGAACGGCTCGCCGGGCATCGGCACTACATCGGATCATTTCGCCTTCAGCTTCCAGATCCCCTCGTGGACGATGGAAATCGAACCGGTCAACGGCGCCCAGGACTACGGCGGCCTGGCATCGCATGGACACAGCGGTTTCATCCTGCCGGCGCGCGAGATCGCGCGCATGCGCGCCGATGTCGCGCGCCAGTACCTGCTGGGTTTCTATCGCCAGAGCGGGCCGCCCGCTGCGATCGCCGCACAGATACTGGACCTGCAGGATGACAGCGTAGTCTACGACGCGCGCTGGCAGGCGAATTCCATGACGACGCGCGCCCAGAACGTCAGCGCCAACAACGCCCTTGTGCCGGGCCGCAGTTACCGGTTGTGGGTTGCATTCAACAAGCCGATGCGGATCCGGGACGCCGGCGGCGCCGTGGTCGCGTACCGCGGCCAGTCCACCGGTACGGCCGTCGGAGCCGTCACACTCGAAATCCCATCGCTTGCGAACCAGAATCTCGGGCTGGCGGCGAATGCCGTCTGGCTCAACACGCCGGGCGGCGCGCCGGACGGCTACCTGCACTACGCCGACGATGCCTTCGCCGTCGATTTCACGCTGCCCGGGACGATCACTGTCGCCGCTTCAACGCCCGCGGTGCTGTCATTGACCGTGCAGGACATCGCGGAGATGTTGCTGGATTCCGACCCTTCGACTGCGGTCGACTGGGGTGGCGGGAACTGGCTGCGGTACGAGAATGCCATGGGTGCCATGGGCGACGCCGGCGGGACCGACTGCATGTTCAGGCCATTCATCGCCATGCAGCCTGGTGCCGCGCCGCCCGCCACCAGTGGGACATGCGCCGCCGCGGTGCCGCCACCGCCACCTCCACCGCCGCCACCCGCGCCTCGTGGCGGCGGGGGCGACGGCACGGGCCTGTTGTTGCTGATTTTCGGCCTGCTGCTGTTCGGGCCGCGAAGCGTTACCTGCGCCGAGTGACTATCACGCAGGCCCGTTTTGCGAATTTGGTCCATACATCCCCGCTATCTCGATCCACAGGGTCTGGTCGCCCTGTGGCGCGAAGCACTGCTTGCGCAGGCAGTAATGCGCGGGCGGACCAGAGGCTACCGGCATCACCCACAACTCGAGCGCTTCCGCGCCCATGCTTCGCCCCGCTCCGCCATCAATGCGTACCTGGCTGAGATCCATGCCGAAGCGCTGCGCCGGGGTTATGCTTTCGACCGACGCAAGATCGGGCCAGTGCGCAGCATCACTCAGTTACGGGTTACCACGGGACAGATGAATCATGAGTGGAAACACCTGATGCGGAAACTCGCGCGACGAAATCCCAAGCTGTACCGTGTGTGGCGCGATGTCGCCCGCCCGCAGGCGCACCCGATATTCAGGTGCGTGCGCGGACCGATTGAAGCCTGGGAGAGACGATCATGACCAACATCAATTGGGGGCGCTGGCTCGCCGGCGGCCTGATCGCGAGTGTCATCGCTTTCGCCACCGACGGTTTTCTGCACCAGCGCGTGATCCGCGGGGAATGGGACGCGCTCGCCGCCGGACTGCAGATCGTCATGCAGGAACACTCGCCGCTCGCCTTCGTGTACTTCGCGATCTACGAACTGGGCCGCGGGTTCCTGGCGCTGTTCGCCTACCTGATGATGCGCGAGCGCCTCGGCGCCGGCCCGAAGACCGCGGTGTGGGCCGGAATCGTGTCGTGGCTGGCATTTTCCGTCGCCGGGCCTGCGCAGTTCATTCCGCTTGGCCTGTTCAACGAAACCCTGTGGATCATGGCGGGCGGCTATCAGCTCGTCGCTTCGATCCTTGCGGCGGTCGCGGGCGCGGCCGTTTACCGGGAACCACGCTCACGTGGCTGAGCCCAGGGTACCATCGCCAGCGCTGGATCACGCTTGTCAATTCAGCCATCATGAAGCCTGATTCACTGAAATCCTCAACTCGAGCCAAGGAGACGCCATGGCGACAAAACTTGAAAAGCCCCTGAAGCGAGAGCTATCCGTGAACGAATCGCCGTACATGCTCACGATCTCGCCGGATGGGCTGAAGCTCGTTCCCAAGGGAAAGCGCAACGGTCTCGAGCTGACGTGGAAAGGCATCCTCGGTGAACAGCCGGAATCGCATTCGTCGATGGGCGGATCCCTGAACTCGTAGGAGCACGACTCCGCGATCCTGTTTCAAGCTACCAGGGAAAGGCTTTGCCGGTGTAGTTCAGGAATTTGCCGGAGTCTTCGGGCCGTAGCGATGCAATCACCGCTCGCATGGCCGCAATGCTCTCGGCGGGCGAAATCTTTCCGCGCGGGCCGCCCATGTCGGTGCGCACCCAGCCCGGATTGATCACGACGCAGGTAATGCCGCGCGGCGCGAGGTCGATCGCCAGGCTTCGCATCACCATGTTGACCGCCGCTTTCGAGCTGCGATATGCGTAGGAGCCGCCTGAGGTATTGTCGGCGAGCGAGCCCATGCCGCTCGTGATGGTGACGATGCGCTTGTCCCGGCTCTGCGCAACGCTTTCGATGAAGGCCTCCGCCACGCGCATCGGCCCCAGCGTGTTGGTGTCGAGGACCCGAGCCCAGGCCGCGTAGTCGAGGCTGCCGATCCGCTGGTTGTGCGGAGCACCGACACCCGCGTTGTTAAGCAGCAGGTCGATCGCCTCGCCGTCGAGCATGGCAGCAGCTGCCCTGACGCTCGCCGAATCAGTGACATCCACCCCAAGCACGCGCATGCGCCCGGAGCCTTTCCCGGCTAGCTGTTGGAGCTCGCTGGCGCCATCCGGCGCCCGGCAGGCTGCGAGAACCTGCCAGCCATCAGCAGCATATTGGCGCGCAAACTCGAGGCCGAGGCCGCGGTTGGCGCCAGTGACGAGTACCGTCGGCATCCTTCACCTTCCGTCGGAATTATCACCCCTGACGCGTCGTCGGGGGTAGCGTACAATCGCTGTCGACGCCCTGGAGGTCGCCGCAACTCGCAGAGGAGATCAAAAAATGCCATTACGCATCGGGGACGAAGCACCAGATTTCACGGCGGAAACCACCCAAGGACAGATCCGTTTTCACGACTGGATCAGTGATCACTGGGCCATCCTGTTTTCGCATCCCAAGGATTTCACGCCGGTCTGCACGACCGAGCTCGGCTACGTGGCCGGCCTCAAGCCGGAGTTCGACAAGCGCCGGTGCAAAGTCATCGGTCTCAGCGTCGATGCGGTCGCGGACCACTCGAAATGGCTCAAGGACATCCAGGAGACCCAGGGTCACGCCGTCAACTATCCGCTGATCGGCGACCCGGAGCTCAATGTCGCGAAGCTTTACGACATGCTGCATCCGAACGCGAGTGGCAGCGCCAAGGAACGCACGCCAGTGGACAATGCAACGGTCCGCTCGGTGTTCCTGATCGGTCCCGACAAGAAGATCAAGGCCATGCTCACCTACCCGATGAGCACCGGCCGCAACTTCGACGAGATCCTGCGGCTGCTCGACTCGATCCAGCTCACTGCCAAGCACAATCTCGCGACACCCGTGAACTGGAAGCCGGGCGAGGACGTGATCATCCCGCCGTCGGTCAACGATGATCAGGCGCGGGAGAAATATCCGGAGGGCTGGAAGACCCTGAAGCCGTACCTGCGCGTGCTGCCGCAGCCGCGGGTATGAGTCGCGCTTGGCGAGGCCGCCGGCTGCTGCCGGCCGTCTCGCTGATCTGCGGGCGCGTATCGTAGCTGTGCCCGGTCTGCCGCCGTCAGTCGGCGAGCCATTGCCCGTAGAGCTCGGGCCGGCGGTGTCTCAGGAATAATTGACGGGCGTGCGAAGTCGCGGTGGACGCAAGATCGACCTCGGTGTACAGGATCTTTTCGATACCGCGTCCGGCCCGCGTGATGACGGAACCGTCGGGCGAACACACGAATGACTCGCCCGCAAAATCGAGGCGGTCCTCCCGGCCCACGCGATTGCACAGCGCCACGTAATAGCCGTTCTGGAACGCCGCGACACGCATCTCGGCCTCATACAAGCCCTCCGGCCACTCGCCGACGGCGCCGGCCTGAGGGACGAGCACGAGATCGGCGCCCGCGAGCGCGAGCGCGCGCATGTACTCCGGGAAATGCCGGTCGTAGCAGATGGCCACGCCCAGGTTGCCGGCGCGCGTGCGAAACACCGGCGCTCCCTTGTCGCCCGGCGTGTAATAGCCCTGCTCGTGAAAGCACGCGTATTCGGTGATGTGCACCATGCGCGTGACGCCGAGCAACGACCCGTCGGCGTCGATCACCGGCGACGAATCGTAGGTCATTTCGTACTCGCGCTCGAACAGGTTCAGCACCACGACGATGCCGAGTTCCCGCGCTTTGTCGCGGAAGGCCTGGACCAGGGGGCCGTCCAGCGGCTCGGCGAGACTGCGAACGTCGCCGGTCGCGGGATGCTGTGGATGGAACCACTCAAAAGCGAGCTCGGCGTAGCAGGCTAGCGCGGCCCCGTTGCGGGCTGCCACCTCGAGGTTTGCGAGCCCG
Organism: Steroidobacteraceae bacterium; assembly: GCA_049298915.1. Classification (GTDB taxonomy): domain Bacteria; phylum Pseudomonadota; class Gammaproteobacteria; order Steroidobacterales; family Steroidobacteraceae; genus SCUD01. The sequence goes on from JBAQWM010000216.1 coordinate 13,499, forward strand.
CGGGCAATGTTCTGCTGCTTGTCCCGGGTCGCGCGCTGCTGGATGAGCGCGATTTTCACGGTACGCCTCGCGCGCCGCCTGCCCGCCCAGTCTTCGGCTTGCTCCTGCGATCCAGATTGAGCGCGACTGCAGCCCGGATCAGATCCTTCAGGGCAGCCTCGTTGACCATTTCGCCCTCGTGAATGTCAATGGCGCGCCTCACCTTCCCATCGAGGCTGGAGTTGAAGAGACCCGAGGGGCCCTTCAATGCGGCTCCCCGGGCGAACGTCATCTTGATGATGCTCTTGTACGTTTCGCCCGTGCAGACGATGCCGCCGGGCCGGGCTTCTTCATGCGTAATCCCGGGTCAGGAATTGACGTCTAGGCGCGCTTGCGTCTCGGCAGCGTCCAATCGGGGCGCACGAAATGGCAGGTGTAGCCGCCCGGATTCCGTAGCAGATAGTCCTGATGCTCCGGCTCAGCCTCCCAGAAGTCCCCGGCGGGCGCGACCTCGGTCACGACCTTGCCGGGCCACAGCCCGGATTCGTCGACGTCCGCGATCGTGTCCTCGGCAACGCGGCGCTGTTCGTCGCTCGTGTAGTAGATGGCCGACCGGTAGCTGGTGCCGATATCGTTGCCCTGGCGATTGCGCGTCGTGGGGTCGTGGATCTGGAAGAAGAATTCCAGGATCCGCCGAAAGCTGATCTTCGCGGGATCGAAAATGATCTCGACGGCCTCGGCGTGGTAACCATGGTTCCGGTATGTCGCGTTCGGCGTGTTACCGCCCGTGTATCCGACCCGCGTCGAGATCACGCCCGGATACCTGCGAAAGAGATCCTGGACGCCCCAGAAGCATCCACCCGCGAGTACCGCTCGTTCTTCGCTCATGGCTTTTCTCCCACCTGGCTCAACCAGGCTGCGTAGCCTTCTTTCTCCATGTCGTCCCGGTGAATGAATCGCAGCGACGCCGAGTTGATGCAATAACGCAGACCGCCGCGATCGCGCGGCCCGTCGTTGAAGACGTGGCCCAGATGGCTGTCGCCGTGCGCCGAGCGTACCTCGGTCCGGACCATGCCGTGGCTCTGGTCCGCGTGCTCCTTGACGTTGGCGGGCTCGATCGGCTTCGTGAAACTCGGCCATCCGGACCTGGAGTCATACTTGTCGGTCGAGGCGAAGAGCGGCTCGCCAGAGACGACATCAACGTAGATGCCCGGCTCCTTGTTGTGCAGATAGGCGCCAGTGCCCGGCGGTTCGGTGCCGCAGAGCTGGGTCACGCGGTGCTGCTCCGGGGAGAGCTTCGAGATCGCTGCGGGGTCCCTGGCGAACTTGTTCATTCCTGGATTCCTGCCATCAAGGCTACCAGATGATCAGACCGGGCGGCGGGTGCAAATATTGCGCCCGCGCCGTCACCGCTGCTGCGCTTTGACGAAGTTCACGATGCGCTCGTAACACCCTGCTTTGTCGGGCAGCGCGTGATTCGCGTAGGGGCGCGTTTCGTCGGCGATCGCCAGTTCGCAGCGTTCGAACAGATCGGCCGCCATCTGCCGGGCATTGGCGAAGTGGGGCCGGCGAAACTCATCAGGAATCGGATCGACTGGAAATCCGCGTGGCCCGCCTCGCGCGCGGCAGCCACGAGCTGCGCCGCGCCGCCGCCATTGGAATAGCCGGCGATGCCGTCGGGGCGCTCGCGCCGACATACTTCCGCGAGGCAGGCCATGCTGTCCTCGAGGCCGACGTAGCGGTCGTCGGTGAACCGGAACCAGCAGCGCGGCTCCTCGAAGCCAAAGGCCTCCACTTCCTCGCCGCTGCAGCCCATGTCGTTCTTGAGCAGGTTGCGGACCACGTCTGGTTCGAGAAAATTAGGGCCCGCCGGATAGATCCAGTCAGCCAGCCCAGCACAGGCATCTGCGCAGTGTACGAAGTGCCACTGTTGACTCGCGTGTTTCCGGGGGTTGCTCCCGAGGCAATGCAAAGTCACGATTTTGAGCCGGTTCATTCGTCGGCGTCGGCGAGCGGGGCGTTCTGCAGAGATTCCTGGCGCTCCCGGCCGGCGGCCCGCTGCAACTCGTCGACCTCGGCGAGGTAATCGGCGATATCCCGATCCGGCACGACGCGTTCCGCCCCGAGCCGCACTTGCGGACCGAGATCCACGCGGTTGACGTCGCCATCATCGACTCCGATCGTGATGATCCACGCAATGGCACCGATCACGAGAGTTGCGGCGCCGGCCATTGCCAACGCGATGCGGCGCCCGTAATGAGTCGCCTCGCGCAGATGCAGGTACAGAGCGACCAGTGCGGCTCCGCCCACGACGGCAACGCCCGTCTGCATGAGCACCGACCACTGAGTGGCGAACGCCACCAGACCGGCGACCCAGTAACCCCAGGCGCAGAACGCCGCTGTGATCGAGACGATGGTCACATGGATTCGGACATGCCAGCCGCCATGGTTGAGTTTTGTCGTCAAGGCCCAGAGGCCACTCCACAAAGCGATCGTACCGAGAACGACGAGCGCTGCCGTCGTGACGCTACGGAGCAGCGACGACGGTGCATCGAGCCACTGCCGGAAGCCCCCAAACGCAATGCATGCCGACAAGCCAGCTGACGCGAGCAGCGTGCGGTGCCGGCGCACGAATTCGCGCCGGAAGACGCGCTCCGGTCCGATCGGCACGTGCCGCGTGCGGACGCGCAGCCGCGTGCGCCCGATGATCAACTCGCCCTGTTCCACGATGGCGCCTGTGTCCGCCAGAACCCGCTTTCCATCGACGCGCGTACCGTTGCGGGTGCCGAGGTCCCGGACACTGACGCGACCGTCGTTCCGCAGGGTCAACAACGCGTGCTGCGAAGCCGCGTGATCGTCGTCCACGACGATGTCGCAAGCCAGGTCGCGACCGATGCGGCACTCGGTGCCGACACCCTCGAAGCGTTGTCGCAGCACAAGGTGCCCGTACGGGCCGATCTGTTCGATGAGCATCACGGCGTCCACTGCAGGACTCCCAGGTAACGCTCCATGATTCGCTTGCCGGACTCGAATGCGACGCCCTGGAGCGCGAGACGGCTCACCAGCGCCTGGCTGGCATCGTCGATGCCGACGACGGTCACGTCATAATCGTAGAGACCGGTGAACAGCCGATACTGGCGCACACAGGTCGAGATCCGCGCATTGAAGCCGTCCAGCGACACCAGCGCGTCGCGGCAGGCGAACGGCGCCACGTGGGTTGATGCGCCTGCGCGGCGCGGGCCCGCCGCAGCACGGTTCACCTGACGTTCGAACTGCAGGGGATGCAATCCCGTCGATTGCAGGATCCGGTGCTGCATGGTCAACCCGGCCACGTATACGTCGGGTTGCACCAGTATGCGGGACGGCATCCAGCAACTGACGGTTTCAACGCGCACGCGCACGTGCGGGCTGCTTTCATCGACCGTGCTGCATTCGAGGTACCGCGATATCTGCGTCGGCAACGCGTAGCCCCGCACCCTCTGTGTGCCGCCCATGTTCGGCTGGGCCTCCAGGACCTCGGCTTCGTAGGCGAGCACCTGCGCCGTCACGCGCTGGCGTAGCTGCCGCGCGCTCAGCGACAGCTCCAGCGGCTCCTTTGCTGATGCCAGCAGCGCCGGAATGTGTCTGGCCGAGACGACGAAGCCGACGAGCTGCTGGCCGGTTACCACGGATACATTGGCTCCGTACACGCGGCCCCTCTTGTCCAGCGCGGGTCCGCCCGACATGCCGCCGTTGATGGCGCCGGTATAGTGGATGCGCTGCAATATGCTGTTCTCGACCAGGCCGTTTGCGACACCCTCGGTGATGGTCAGGCCGAGATTCAGCGGAAAGCCGATCGACCAGGCGCGCTCGCCTGGGGCGGGAATCTCGAGGCGCAGCTTCAGCGGCGGTAATTCCAGGTCGTCGGCCGCGACGACGGCGAGGTCATTGCGCACATCGATCGCGAGGACGTGCAAGGGACCCTTGCGCCCGTCGCTCGCCAGGTATTCCAGCCGATACTGGCGCGGGTACAGCACGGCCTGCGCCACCATGTGATAGTTCGTCACGATCCGACGCCCATCGTCAACAGCGAAACCGCTGCCGTGGAATGCGCTCGATTCGGAGCCGTGGAAGAAACCGCGAATCTGCACCACCGAGTCGCGTGCCGCGTCGAGCCGGACTTTCGCGTCGCCGGAAAGATCCTGGTTCGCGATGTCGGCATCGACAATGGCAGCGTCGAGTGCTTCCACGTCCGGCGCCTGCTCTTCGGGCGACGAACCGGCCGGCAACGCGGTGGGCGCCGGGGGCTCTGCCTGCGGTGCGGCCGCGCCTGTCGCGGATCCGCAGAGCCACAGCAAGGCGATGAAGCGGGCGATCTTCAACGGGGCTCCTGGATGGCGGATGCCTGATGCTCGTCGTTCGACCACGATGCAGGTCCTCTTCATTCCTGCAACGCCTCGATGATAGGGCAGTCTTGCGGATATCGTCGAATTCGCGGGCCAACCGGTGCAGGAGCATGGTTGCCCGGCGGCATTCATCACCAGGATCGACGCCTGGGAGCGGCGGCGCTTGCACTAATTGGCGATATACGATTCTACGTCGGCCGCCCACAGCACCGGGTCATTGATCAGGAAGTGGCCGTTGAATCCCGGCGCGCGCGTGTAAACCTGGAACGACCCCTGCCCGCCCGCCGCGATGAACGCGTCGAAGTTCGCGCGGCTGTGAGCCACGGTATAGAAGGTGTCGTTCTCTGCGTATAGCCACAGCGTGGGGCGCGGAAAGCCGGCCCCGCGCACGAATGAGTTGCGGTTGACCACCAGGTACTCGCCGCAGCCTTCGCCGAGCCAGCCGCCGACGAAGTTGATCGCACCCCGGAAGTCCGCCGGGCGCCCGGCAACGTGGGCGATGGACAGGATCCCGCCCCGTGAGGTGCCGGCTTCCACGAAGCGCGCCGTATCCACGTCCGGCCGGGCGCGCAGGTGGTCCGTGGCCGCATCGAGGTCTGCGAGCGCGCGGTCGAAGCCGGGGAGCGATTGCGCGGCCACGCAGGAATAAGCCGAGCGGTCCGGCAGGAAGCCCTCGTCATAGAGGCCGTCGGACTGGCCGCGCCCGCGGCGCTGCGGGAAGGCAACCATCCAGCCGCGATCCGCGAAGAATTTCGCGATCGGCTCGCTCGTGAAGGTCTGGCGGAACAACGACGGATCGCTGCCGTTACCGGTGGAACCATGGTTGAATATCACCGCGGGCCAGGGTGGCGTGCCGGCAAGCGGCGTGAAGAACACGACCTCGAGCGTGACCGGCTGGCCGTTCTCGACGAAAGGCGTCGCCGCGCGCTCGGTATGGCGGATCGCGAAGGGCAGGCAGCGCTGGGCATCCCAGGCACTGGCCGACTCGCATCCGGCCCTCGCGGTCGCGCTCGCGATCACCACGCCGCCGTCCTCGAGCCGGAAGACGGTATCGCCATGGCCGACCGGAACGGCCTGGTTCCCCGATGGCGCCGTCGAGATGACCGCACCATTCGCGGTCAGGCGCGGCTGGCCTGCTTTCGTCGTCGACCAGGCGACGGCAGCAGGGCAGGTCATGGCATTCCCTGCGATCGTGCAACCACTGACGGTCACGGAGCCCGGAGGCTCGGCCCCGCCATTGCCGCCGCCACCGCCCCCGCAGCCCGCCACCACTGCCAACGTCTTCAGAAGAATGCCGCGTTTCATGCGCTCGCTCCGATGCGGCTGCCTGCCGTCCTGTCCGCTAGGAGCGCCGCACGCGGCAGAATCCTTCGCGGACCGGGCGGTTGCCAACACCGGTCGCTTCGCGAAGGATTGTCACGGCTCGCCACCTCTTACCTGCGCACCGACTCGCGAGGGCGCCGCCTGATGGCCGAAAACCCCGATTTGAAGCTGGTCAAGCGCCTGATCGCGGGCGACGCGCGCTCGTTCGACGCCTTCTTCGGCAGCTACTTCCCGCGCCTGTACCGTTTTGCGCTGGCACGCCTGGACGGCGATGCGGACCTCGCCGAGGAGACCGCGCAGGTGGTCCTGTGCCAGGCGCTGTCCAGGTTCTCCACCTACCGCGGCGAGGCGCCGCTCTTCTCGTGGCTCTGCACCTTCTGCCGGCACGAGATCTCGAAGCAGCGCAAGGCGCGCAGCCGCGCGCAGGGCGACCGGCCGCTGACGGAGGACGATCCCGCGATCAGGACTGCGCTCGATACTTTGCTATCCGCGTCCTCGCTCGAGCCCGACGTCGCCGTGTACGAACAGGACGTGCGTCGCCTGGTGAAGGTGGCGCTCGACCACCTGCCCTCGCTCTACTCCGACGTGCTC
>JBAQWM010000217.1:0-2959 GCA_049298915.1 Steroidobacteraceae bacterium
CCTCGAACCGGTCCAGCCCCCGATAGCGCAAGGGCGCAGCGTCGCCGATGGCCGCGTCAGCCGTCAGGATATTCATCAGCGGCAGGCCGTGGCGCCCGGCGACCTCGTAATCATTGAAATCGTGCGCAGGCGTGATCTTGACGCAGCCGGAACCGAATTCGGGATCGACATGGCTGTCCGCGACGATCGGAATTTCACGGCCGGCCAGCGGCAGGGTGACGCGCTGTCCGACGAGATGCCTGAAGCGCTCGTCATCCGGATGCACGGCGACCGCGGTGTCCCCCAGCATCGTTTCGGGCCGCGTGGTCGCGACAGTCACCTGGCCGCTGCCGTCGGCCAGCGGGTATCTGATGTGCCAGAGCTGGCCTTGCTCCTCGCTCGACTGCACCTCCAGGTCGGAAAGGGCGGTCTTCAGCACGGGGTCCCAATTGACCAGTCGCTTTCCGCGATAGATCAGGCCCTCTTCGTGCAGACGCACGAAAGCCTCCTGCACCGCATTCGACATGCCCGGATCCATCGTGAAGCGGTCACGGCTCCAGTCCACCGAGGCTCCCAGGCGCCGCATCTGGCGCGCAATGGTGCCGCCCGACTGTTCCTTCCATTGCCAGACGCGCTCGATGAACTGATCGCGCCCCAGCTGGTGCCGCGTCAGACCCTCGGCATTCAACTGTCTTTCGACGACCATCTGGGTGGCTATGCCCGCGTGATCCGTGCCGGGCTGCCAGAGGGTCGCATCGCCGGACATCCGGTGGAACCGGATCAGCGCATCCATGATCGTGTCCTGGAACGCATGCCCCATGTGCAGCGTGCCAGTGACATTGGGCGGCGGAATGACGATGCTGTAGGCAGGACCATCGCCATGCGGCGCGAAATGGCCCGCCTGTTCCCACTGCCGGTAGATGCGTTCTTCGATTTCCGCCGGAGAATAGGTCTTGTCCATGTACCCGGCGGCCGCGTCAGTCCTCGCCGGTCGCGAGGTGTTCACGCAGTGCGGCCGCGACCAGTTCCGGCAGTGCTGCGCGCAGCCGGTCGATGACACGCTCGAACATGACGGCTTCGATCTCGCGCGCTGCGGTATGCAGCAGCTCGTCGGTCAGGTTCATCATGCGGTTGACCAGCGCCGCCTGCAGTGCAGAAATGTCGTCCGCCGAGAGCAGGCCCGAGGCATAGGGACTTTCCGCATCATCGACCGGCTCCGGGCGCGGGAAACTGCCGGTCGCATGCAGTTCGACGATATCGGTCAGGATCGGCAGCTCTTCGAGCTTGTCGCGGTTCACGGGGCGTTATCCAGGTAGTGTGTCTCCGGCTGGATGCCATGCTCGCGGTAGAAGCGGTAGCGCTCGCGGCCCAGCCGGCGTCGCTCATCGTCGGCATCGACGATTTCGGCGATTCGCGCATAGCCCTGGAACGCAGCCGGCACGCCGGCCCCGAGATTGACCAGCACGTCCCGGTCATCCGGCCCGGCGCCTTCGCCGTCCGCAATGACGACCGGCGCCGAGGCTGCAGGCGCCACTGCACCCGGCTGCAGCCGTTCATGCGGCACGAAACTGCGGTCGGCGAATGTCCATAGCAGGTCGTCGAATGCGGCGCTTTCCCCGGCCGGGTCCAGCTGCACGCGGACGCGGTGATCGCAGAGCCAGGCCTTCTCGACCAGCCGGCAGGCGAAGCGCAGCCGTGCCGCCGTCTCCCGGCTCCCCAGCACATAGAAGTCCACGCGTGGCATGGCCCTGGCCTCAGTCTCCGTGCAGCAGCCAGTCCACCAGCAGCGGCACCGGCCGCCCGGTGCTGCCTTTCTGGCTGCCGGTCAGGTATGCGGTGCCCGCGATGTCCAGATGCGCCCAGCGCAGGCCCTCGGTGAATTTCCACAGAAAGCAGGCCGCGGTGATGGCGCCGGCCTCGCGACCCGCGACATTCGCAAAGTCGGCGAAATTGCTCTTCAGCAGTTCCGAATACTCTTCCGCGACCGGCATGCGCCAGGCGAGGTCATCCGATCGTTCGCCGGCCGCCGCGAGCGCGGCAGCCAGTTGGTCGTCGGGGGAGAACAGGCCGCAATAGTGTCCGCCAAGCGCGACCACGCAGGCGCCCGTCAGCGTCGCGATATCGACCACGGCGCGCGGTTTGAAGCGGCGCGCATAGGTAATCCCGTCGCACAGGATCAGGCGTCCTTCGGCGTCGGTATTCAGCACTTCGATGGTCTTGCCGGCCATCGAGGTAACGATGTCGCCTGGCTTGGTCGCCCGGCCATTGGGCATGTTCTCGCAGGTCGGCACGATGCCGACGACATTGATCGCAGCGTCGATCGTCGCGACCGCCTTCATCGCCCCGAACACGCTGGCGGCGCCGCTCATGTCGAATTTCATCTCGTCCATGGCGGGCGGCTGCTTCAGCGATATGCCGCCGGTGTCGAAGGTGATGCCCTTGCCCACCAGCGCAACCGGCGCCTGGCTGCTGCCGGCCCCGCGATACTGCAGCACGACGAGGCGGGCCGGTTCGTCGGAACCGCGCGTGACCGACAGGAAGGAGCCCATGCGCAGCCTGCGGATCGCCCTTTCATCGAGCACGCGCACGCTGATCTTGCGGTGCTCCTTGGCAAGGCGGCGCGCGGCGTCGGCCAGATAGGATGGCGTGCAGACATTGGCGGGCAGATTCGCCAGATCGCGGGTCAGTGCCACGCCAGCGGCGATTCCACGGCCGTCGCGAATGCCGCGACGCGCGCCGGCAAGATCCGCGCTTGGCACGCCGATGCCGAACCTCGCGAGCTTCGGACGCCGCGGCTTGCGGCCCGACTTGAGGTCGGGTATCCGGTACAGGGTCGCGGCGACACCCTCGGTCGCGAGCCGGGCGGCGTAGTACGCATCCAGACCGGGTATCGGTTCCGCGGGCAGGTACAGCAATGCATTGGCAGCGCCGCTTTTCGCGAGCCAGCCGGTCGCCACGGAAATCGCGCGGCGATATGCTC
>JBAQWM010000218.1:0-8426 GCA_049298915.1 Steroidobacteraceae bacterium
CCGGTGCAGATCTTCACCCGCTCCAGACCATCGAGCACATCCACTTTGGTGACACAGAGGCCGGAAATGCCGTTGTGCAGGATCGCGCGTCGCATCGCGACCGCATCGAACCAGCCGGTGCGTCGGGCCCTGCCCGTGACCGCGCCGAACTCCTGGCCGATCCGCGACAGGTGCTGTCTGGTTTCGTCGAATAACTCCGTTGGAAACGGACCGCCGCCGACCCGCGTCGCATAGGCCTTGGTGACGCCTAGCACATAGTCGATATCGCGCGGTCCCAGCCCGATGCCGACTGCCGCGTTGGCAGCGACGGTGTTGGACGACGTGACGAACGGATAGGTGCCGTGATCCACATCCAGCAACGTGCCCTGAGCGCCCTCGAGCAGGATGCTGCCGCCAGCCTGCTGAATTCGCCTGATGCCGGCTGCGACGTCCCCGACCATCGGCCTCACCCGCTCGGCCTGCGCCAGGCATTCGTCCACGATCTGCTGAATGTCGGCCTGCGGTTCGTGGAAGCGCTGCTGCAACAGGAAGTTGTGGTACTCGACGAGTTCACTGAGCTTGTCCACGAGTTGCCCCGGCTGGAACAGGTCGCCGACACGCACGGCGCGCCGCGCGACCTTGTCCTCGTACGCCGGCCCGATGCCACGCCCGGTAGTGCCGATCTTGCGTTCACCACTAGCCCGTTCACGCGCCGCGTCGAGGGCGACATGCGACGGCAGCAGCAGCGGGCAGTTGGGGCTGACTTGCAGGCGATCGAACACCGGATACCCACGTGCCGCCAGCATGTCCGCCTCGGACAGCAGTGCCGCCAGCGAAAGCACGACGCCATTGCCGATGAAACAGCGAACATGCTCGCGCAGCACTCCCGACGGGATCAGCGAAAGCACCGTCTTGCGGCCTTCGATGACCAGCGTATGACCGGCGTTGTGACCGCCCTGAAAGCGGGCGACCGCGGTCACGCGCTCCGTCAGCAGATCGACGACCTTGCCCTTGCCTTCGTCTCCCCACTGGGCGCCGACAATGACGACGATCTTGCCCATTGGCTTCTCAGGAACGAACCAGCCAGACCAGCCCGAGACCCAGTGCCATGCTCACGAAGCCGGCGATTCGCAGTGTCGAATCGCTTGCCGCGGAGAACGCGGCCATCGCGCGTTTCGAGCCTGCGGGATTCGCGAATGGCAGCACGCCCTCGATCACCAGCAGCAGCCCGAGCGCGGCCGCGAGGTCCGCCCACTGGATGCTCATCGGTGGATCAGCGGCCCGGCTGTTTCATGTATTTGAAGAATTCGCCATCGGGCGCGATCACCAGCACGTCATTGGGCTGGCCGATCGCGCGGCGATAGGCCTGCAGGCTGCGATGGAAGGAATAGAACTCCGGATAGCGCTGGTACATGCGGGCGTAGGTCGCGGCCGCAACAGCATCGCCCTCACCACGGATTTTCTCGGCATCGCGATTGCCGAGCGCGACTGCCTCCGTGCGCGCGCGTTCCGCTTCCGCGCGGATTCGCTGCGCCTGTTCGTCGCCTTCTGCGCGCAGCTGCGAGGCAACGCGGAGGAAATCCTGGCGCATGCGATTGAACACCGACTCGGAAACATTGGTGGGCAGGTCAATGCGCTTGACCCTGACATCCACGAGCGTCAGTCCAAGCTGCACGACTGACTGGCCCGCGAATTGCAGGATGTCGCCGATGAACTCGGAACGCTCGGCCGCGACCACCTGCTGGATGGTGCGCTTTGCGATGACGCCCTTCAGCCCGTCCTTGACGATTTCAGCGAGACGGGCCGCGCCGGTCTCCTCCTCGCCACCGGTCGCCTGGTAGTACTGGCCCACGTCCGAAATGCGCCACTTCACGTAGAAGTCGACATTCAGCATCTTCCCTTCGCTGGTCAGGAACTGTTCGGAGGGATAATTGCGGGTCAGCACGCGCCGATCGAACTTGCGCACGGTGTTGACCACCGGAATCATGAATTTCAGGCCCGGCGCGTAGTCGTCCCTGACGATCTCGCCGAACCGGAACTTGATCGCAAGCTCGGTCTCCTGCACCTGGAACACGGAGCTCATGAACAGCCAGATCGCCACCAGGGCGGCGACCAGGATCGGCAGCATGCGACTGGCCATCAGCGATCCCTCCGCGCCCGCGGGTCCGGCGTATCAACGGCGCTGCCGTCTTCGAGCCGGATCGCCGGAGGGGTTTCGCCCGCCTGCCGCTGCATGCCGCGTTGCTCGAGCAGCTTGTCGAGCGGCAGATAGACCATGTTGCCGGTGCCCTTGGTATCGACGATCACCTTGCTTGACGAGCCCAGCACCTGTTCCATCGTCTCGAGATAGAGACGCTCGCGCGTGACACCCGGCGCACGCTGGTATTCGGCGGCAAGAGCGCCGAATCTCGAGGTTTCGCCTTCGGCATCCGCGACGACGCGCGCCTTGTAGGCAAGCGCACCCTCGACAACGCTGACAGCGAGTCCGCGAGCCTTCGGCACGATGTCATTGGCATAGGTCTGCGCCGACAGCATCGCACGGTCCTTGTCTTCGCGCGCCTTGATGGCGTCCTCCTGCGCGGGCGCCACCTGCTCGGGCACCTTGACGTCCTGGAGATTGACGCTGATGACCTCGATACCCGTGTTGTAGGCGGATATCGTCCGCTGCACCAGATCCTTGGTCTTCGCGCTGATCTCCTGGCGCCCCAGTTCCAGCACGAAGTCGAGCCTGCTCTGTCCGATGATTTCGCGGATCGCGCTTTCGCTGACTTCACCGAGCGTCGCTTCCGGGTCGCGGACATTGAAAGCGAACATGACCGGATCCGCGCGCCGGTACTGGACCGCCAGCGCGATGTCCACCAGCGCTTCGTCGCGCGTCAGCATCCTCGGCGATGACGTGAAGCTCTTGAATTCAGTCACATTGACGACGGTGCGCCGGTCGATCGGCCACGGCAGCCGCCAGTTCAGTCCGGCTGCGGTCGTGCCGATATACCTGCCAAAGCGCGTGATCACCGAGCGCTCGGCCGCGTCGTTCTGGTAGAAACCGGTCAGGGCCCAGACGATCAGCACCGCGACCGAGATGTAGCCGATGCCGAATGCCCGGCCGCCGCCGCCGCCCGTGCCGTTGCCCGGCGGGCGCATGCCGCCCCCGAACAGCCCGCGGAGTTTCCTTTGCAGTCGGCGCACCACCTCGTCCAGGTCCGGTGGGCCCTGGTCCGGCCGGCGCTGCCAGGGATTCTGATTCTTGCCAGGATCATTCCAGGCCATGTCGTTCACTCATTGTCGGGAACTGGATCAGGCCGCGGACGTGGCGGGCTCAGTCGGGAATTCTACGAAGCCCTCGACTGGCAGACAAGGTGAAACCACACTCGTGAAATCGACCCCCGCCTCGCGGCACAGCGCTTCGAGCTGGTGGTGCGATGCCTCGACGACGATGCTGGAGCCGCCATCGTCGGCCGCAGTCTCGCTCTTCACGAGCCCCAGGTCGAACAGACGCGCGCGCAGCCGACCCTGCGCCGGCGGCAGCACGAGCCGCAGCAGCGTCGCCGACTGGCCAAAGATTTCCTGCAGACTCCCGCAGAGCAGCTCGAGTCCGGCGCCGCTTGCGGCCGACAGCCAGATCGCAGCCGGGCGGCCGGTCGAATCGCGCCTGAGTTCAGCCGGCCTGGCCTGCCGGTCGATCTTGTTGTAAATGCGCAGCTGCGGGATCGAGGCGGCGCCGATACCCGCGAGCACCTCGTCCACCTGCAGGACGCGACGGTCGTGTTCGGGATCGGAGGCGTCGACCACGTGCAGCAGCAGGTTGGCATTCCTGGCCTCCATCAGCGTGGAGCGGAACGCGGCCATCAGTTCGTGAGGCAGATCGCGCACGAACCCGACGGTATCCGCGACCACCAGATCGGGCGTATGCGCCATCCGCAGGCGCCGAACCGATGGGTCGAGGGTCGCAAAGAGCTGGTCGGCAACATAGGCGTCGCTGCCAGTCAGTGAGCGGAACAACGTGGACTTGCCGGCATTGGTGTAGCCGACGATCGCGATTGCCGGCACCGGTATGCGTTTGCGCACCGAGCGCCCGGTGTCGCGGCGGCGTGCAAGCTTCTCGAGTCTGGCGCTGAGAGTGCGGATTCGCTTGCCGATCAGCCGGCGGTCCGTCTCGAGCTGTGTCTCGCCGGGTCCGCGCAAACCGATGCCGCCTTTCTGGCGCTCGAGGTGGGTCCAACCGCGGATCAGTCGGGTCGACAGGTGGCGCAATTGTGCGAGTTCGACTTCGAGCTGTCCCTCGGCGCTGCGTGCCCGCTGCGCAAAAATGTCGAGAATCAGGCCGGTGCGGTCGAGCACCCGGCAACCGATCAGCTGTTCCAGATTCCGTTCCTGGCTGGGTGACAGGCCATGATCGACCAGCACCAGATCGGCGTCGGTCGCAGCGACACGCGCGCGGATTTCTTCCGCCTTGCCGCTGCCGACGAAGAATCTCGGATCCGGGACGCGCCGGGAACCCGATATTGCTTCCACCGGCAATGCGCCGGCGGAACGCGCGAGCGCGTCGAATTCTGCCAGATCTTCGGCGCCGATCGGTGCGCCCAGGCCGATGCGCACGAGGATCGCGCGTTCGCCCCGTTCAGGCCGTTCGAACAACTGGTCTCACCGGCAGCTGCAACGGCGCTCCGATCAACTGGTCTCCGCCTCCGTGGCAGCTTCCTCTTCCGCACCTTCGACCGCCGGCAGGCGCACATTGCGCGCCGGCACTACGGTCGAAATCGCATGCTTGTAGACCATCTGGCTGACAGAATTCTTCAGCAATACGACGAACTGGTCGAAAGAGTCGATCTGGCCCTGGAGCTTGATGCCATTTACCAGATAAATGGAAACCGGCACCCGCTCCTTGCGCAGCGCATTCAGGAACGGATCCTGCAGTGATTGTCCTCTGGCCATGGTAACTCCTTGTGTTTTGTCGTACTTCTGGCCGCTCTACGGGGCTACGGCGGCTCCAACACAATGACAGCGGGCATATGTCAAACGCAAATTGCGTAGCCCGCAAGCTTTGGAGTCTAGCACCGGCACAGGAATGATTCTCAGTGAGCTGCCAACCAGCCCCGGATGCGGGCCGACACCCGGGATATCAAGGCCGGTTCGAATGTATCGAACCATTCCGCGCCAGGCTCAGCCCGTAACCAGGTCAGTTGCCGGCGGGCCAGTTGGCGAGTGGCAGTGATGGCTTGCGCGACGGCTTCGTCGAGGGCAATCGCACCTGCCAGATGCGCCCACAACTGGCGGTAGCCGATCAGCCGGAGCGCCGGCAGCGCCGGCAGCGCCGGATGCAGGTCGCCACGGGCATGCAGTCGCCGCACCTCCTGCAGCAGACCCAGATCCATCATCGCCTGGAACCGGGATGCCAGTCTTTCCGCGAGTGCCTTGCGATCCACCGGCGCCAGCACCAGGCGGAGGTCGGCCGCGTCGGTCGCGCTGCGCAGATCTTCGCGCTGGTGCGCGGAAATGGGGCCACCGGTCAGCTCTATCACTTCCAGCGCGCGCTGGATGCGCTGCCGATCGGTGGACCGGATGCGCTCTGCTGCGCGCGGATCCAGCCGCTTGAGCTCGGCATGCATCGCGCTCCAGCCCAGACGCGCGGCGCGCTCGTCGATCCGCTTGCGCAGGCCCGCATCGGCAGGCGGCAGCTTTGCGAGCCCGGACTGCAGCGCACGGAAATAGAGCATCGTGCCACCGACCAGCAGCGGCACCCTGCCCCGTGACCGGATCTCGGTCATCACGCGCTCGGCGTCGGCAACGAAGCGCGCGGCGGAATAGCTCTCGGCCGGATCGATCAGGTCGATCAGGTGATGAGGAGCGCGCGCCAGCAATTCCGGTCCGGGCTTTGCGGTGCCGACGTCCATGCTGCGGTAGACCATCGCCGAGTCGACACTGACGATCTCGAGCGGAAATTCCCCGACCAGCCGCGCGGCGAGTTCGGTCTTGCCGGCGCCGGTCGGACCCATCAGCAGAACTGCCCGCTGAAGCCGCATCAGCGCCCGCGCAGGAACAGCCGGTCGAGATCGGCAAGCGTCACGCGCGTCCAGGTGGGTCGGCCATGGCTGCACTGCCCGGAGCGATCGGTGCGCTCCATGTCACGCAGCAACGCATTCATCTCGTCGATCGAGAGCATCCGATGCGCCCGCACGGCGCTGCGGCAGGCGATATTTGCCAGCAGCTCATTCTGGCGCTCGGCAATGCGATGCGTCTCGCCATGCTGGCCGAGATCCGCCAGCGCCTCGCGCAATATGGCAGCCATGTCCTGGCCGGCCAGCGAATTCGGAACCTCGCGGATTGCAAGTGTTGCAGGCCCGATGCGATCGACGACCAGACCGGCCGCGGCAAGTTCGTCGCGGTGCTGCATCGCAAGCTCCGCATCCGCCTGCGAGCACTCGACCGCCACCGGCACCAGCAGCGGCTGGCGCGCGCCATGGCCCGAATCAAGCGCACTCTTCAGGCGCTCGTAGAGAATGCGTTCGTGCGCCGCGTGCATGTCAACGAGCACGATTCCGTCCGCAGTCTGCGCCACGATATAGACGCCATGCAATTGCGCCACGGCGTAACCGAGAACCGCGTCCGCCGATCCCGCCGGCTGATTGCGGAGCGGCTCTGCGCCCCCTGCCGGTCCCGATACGCCATAGGCTGCAGGCGGCGCTTCACCGAGGCGCAGCGCGGCCGGCGCGTATTCCGCGGAACCGACGAGTCTTGCCGCCGGCACTGGCGGTGCCTGGGCAGCTGCCGGACGCGTGGCGGCGAGTGCGCGCTCGAGCGTCCGGAACACGAAGTCGTGCACGCCGCGGCTGTCGCGGAATCTGAGCTCCAGTTTCTGCGGATGAGCGTTGACGTCGAGTTGCGCCGGGTCGAGCGACAGATACAGGAGCCAGGCCGCATGGCGGCCGCCGTGCGTGACGTCCTGGTATCCGAGCCGCGCGGCGTTTGCCAGCAGCCGGTCACGCACCATGCGACCGTTGACGAACAGGTACTGGCGGTCCGTCTGCGCACGGGCCTGAGATGGCAATCCGATCCAGCCAACAAGGCGCAGCCCCTGGAATTCATGCTCGACATGCAGTGAATTCTCGACGAAATCGGCGCCGACCAGCCGTGCGATGCGCGCCTCCTGTTCCAGCCGGCCCGCCGCCGCAGGCAGCATGAACTGCTGCCTGCGATTGTGCGTCAGCGTGAAGGCCACATCGTAGCGCGACAGAGCGAGGCGCGTGATCGTGCCCAGCACATGCTGGAACTCGGTCGCTTCGGTGCGCAGGAACTTGCGCCGCGCGGGTACCTTGTGAAACAGCTCGCGCACCTCCACCGTCGTGCCCACCGGATGCGCCACCGGCCGCGGCCGGCCGACGCGGCCATCGACAGCTTCGATCTCGGCGCCGCTCGAGCCGGTCGCCGTTCGCGAAGCCATCCGGAACCGGGACACCGATGCGATCGATGGCAGCGCCTCGCCGCGGAAGCCGAGCGTCATCACGCGTGCCAGATCGTCGAGCGATGCAATCTTGCTGGTCGCGTGGCGCGCGAGCGCAAGCGCAAGCTCCGCCGATTCCATGCCGAGGCCATCGTCGCGCACGCGCAGGAGCCCGATGCCGCCGCGCTCCACGTCCACTGCGACATGCCGCGCCCCGGCATCGAGTGCATTCTCGATCAGTTCCTTCGCCACCGAAGCCGGACGCTCGATGACCTCGCCGGCGGCGATCTGGTCGATCAGCTGGTCTGCAAGGATCTGGATCGGCATGGCGTGCCCGGCGGGCCACGCCAGTCTAGCAGCGAAGCGTCAGGTGCCGGAAACCGGCGTCTGGGCGATTGTTCCGCTTGCAAGCCGTTCGCGCTCGCGCGCGGCGTTTGTCGCAATCAGCGTTCCTGGCGGCGGATTGTCGTGGAAGAAGCGG
Organism: Steroidobacteraceae bacterium; assembly: GCA_049298915.1. Classification (GTDB taxonomy): domain Bacteria; phylum Pseudomonadota; class Gammaproteobacteria; order Steroidobacterales; family Steroidobacteraceae; genus SCUD01. Next base: position 7,899 of record JBAQWM010000218.1, read on the forward strand.
CGCACACCGGCGTGGATCGCGCCGGCCAGCCGGGTCTGGTGATTCGGATCACGCAGCCGCCGCTCTTCCTCGGGATTCGAGATGAATGCGGTCTCGACCAGCATCGACGGAACATCGGGTGAGGTCAGCACGACCAGGCTGGCATGCTGCACCTCGCTCTTCTTCAGCTGGCCGACGCGGTCCAGCTCTTCGAGCACGCAGGTCGCCGCTTCGCGGCTGGCGCTGATCGACGCGTTTTGCGAAAGGTCGAGCAGCACGGATGCAAGCACATCGCCCTTGTCGTCGAGCGAAACGCCGCCGATCAGGTCGGCGGCATTCTCGCGGTCGGCGAGCCAGCGTGCCGCCTCGCTGCTGGCGCGGCGCGTCGACAGCACGTATACGGAGGAACCACGCACCGAGCGATTGACAAAGGCGTCGGCGTGCACCGAGACGAACAGGTCCGCCTGGTGCACGCGCGCGCGCCGGATGCGTTCGCGGAATGGCACGAAGTAATCGCCGGTGCGCGTCAGGACCGCACGCATGCCGGGT
>JBAQWM010000219.1:0-9157 GCA_049298915.1 Steroidobacteraceae bacterium
ATTCAGTGGCATGGACCTGCACTGTGCGCCGGGCGAGAAGGAGATCAGGCATGGAGGCGTGCCCCTTCGCGATCGTAGAACACCGGCGAAGTCACCTCGACCGGGATATCGCCGCCGGGCATCGCCACATGCAGCGTCTGGCCCACGCGGGCGCGGCCGCCCGCCACCAGCGCAAGCGCGATCGGGTATCCGAGCGCCGCACTGAAATAGGAAGACGTCACATGGCCCAGCAGCTTCATCGGCGGCTTCTGCCCCGCCGATTCCACGAGCTGCGCGCCCTCTTCGAGCACCGTACCGGCATCCGCGGTCCGGAGCCCCACCAGCTGCCTGCGCTGCGGATCCTTCATTGCCGGGCGCGCGAGTGAACGCTTGCCGACGAAATCCGGTTTGCCCCCGGGGATCGCCCAGGAGAGACCGGCGTCGTCCGGTGTCACTGTGCCATCGGTATCCTGACCGACGATGATGTAACCTTTTTCGGCGCGCAGCACATGCATGGCCTCGGTGCCATATGCGGTGATGCCATGGGCGAGCCCCGCCTCATGAATGGCTTCCCAGGCCGCGAGCCCGTAATCAGCCGGCACATTGACCTCATAGCCGATTTCGCCGCTGAAGCTGACGCGGAAGAGCCGCACCGGGATGCCGCAGATGGTGCCGCTCGCCACGCCCATGTGCGGCAGGGCGCCGGGTGAAATGTCGATACCGGCGAGGAGCGGTTGCAGCACGCGCCGCGCCGCCGGGCCCTGCACCGCGATCACCGCCCACTGCTCGGTGGTCGAGGTCAGCCAGACCTGCAGCTGTGGCCATTCGGTCTGGCGATAGTCCTCCATCATCGCGAGCACGCGCGCCGCGCCGCCGGTCGTCGTCGTCACGTGAAAGCGGTCCGGCCCCGTGCGCGCGACGACGCCGTCGTCATAGATGAAGCCGTCTTCACGCAACAGGATCCCGTAGCGCGCACGGCCGACCGCAAGGTTCGACCAGTTGTTGACGTAAAGGCGGTTCAGGAATTCGGCAGCATCGAGACCGACCACCGCGATTTTTCCGAGCGTGGAGGCGTCGAAGATGCCGCAGGCGGAGCGTACGGCCAGGCACTCGCGCGCGACCGCAGCGTGCAGGTCTTCGCCGGCGCGTGGAAAATAGCGGGCCCGCTTCCAGAGGCCGACGTCCTCGAACACTGCGTCCTGCGACTTCGCCCATTCATGCGTCGGCGTCGTGCGCACGGGATCGAACATCTCGCCCCGCGCCATGCCGGCGAAGCTGCCGAAGCTGACCGGCGTGTACGGCATGCGGAAGGTCGTGAGCCCGACTTCAGGGATGGCCTTGCCGAGTCCCGTGGCAACGATGCCGAGGGCATTGAGATTGGAGGTCTTGCCCTGATCGGTCGCCATGCCGACGGTCGTGTAGCGCTTGATGTGCTCGATGGAGCGAAATCCCTCGCGCGCCGCGAGTGCAAGGTCGTTGGTGGTCACGTCGTTCTGCCAGTCCACGAAGGCCTTCGAAACGGTGCTTGCCGGCAGCGGCGGCGATGTGGCCGGCGACACATCTTCGCGGGCATCGTCGCCAGTCACCTTGTAGCTGGTAACTGCGAAGTGCCGCGCCACGCCGTCATGGCCACTGGCTTTCGCGGCGGCGGCACCGGCGTTGGCGCCGTCCTCCAGCACCCTGGCCAGGCCGTTCACACCGCGGCAGGCGCCGGCAGAGCGCTCGCGTTCAGCCGATGACACCGGTAAAAACGCGCGCGCGTCACTATTCCACTCCAGCCGACCGCGCGACTGGGAAAACAGGTGCACGCTCGGCGTGAACCCGCCCGATATCAGCACCAGGTCGCAGGACAAAGTCCGTCGATCGCGCAGCTCACCCCCGTCACCCACTGTCCCCAGTTCGATGCCACTGACACGGAGATCGCCGCGAGTGCCCAGCACGGCGGCATTCGGCGATATCTCGATGCCGGCGCGGCGCGCCGCCTGCGGCAGGGCGCCATCCGCGCCCCCGCGCAGGTCCGCAATCGCAGCGACACGCACGCCGGCTCCATGCAGATCGAGGGCTGCCTGATAGGCGCTGTCGGTCGCCGTGACAACGACCGCGCGGGATCCTGCGCGCACGCCGTAACGGTTGAGGTAGGTCTGCACGGCGCCTGCCAGCATGATTCCCGGCCGATCGTTGCCCGGGAATACCAATGGCTGCTCGATGGCGCCGGTGGCCAGCACCACTTCCCGCGCACGTACCTGCCACAGGCGCTCACGCGCCAGCCCCGCAGGCGGATCTGCAAGGTGGTCGGTGAGACGCTGGTTGAGTCCGATCATGTTGTGCGGGAAGTAGCCGAATGCCGTCGTGCGCGACAGCAACCGCACGCCTGGATGTCCTGCGAGTCCGGCGATCGTCCCTGCGATCCAGTCTTCAGCGCTGACCCCGTCGATGCGCGCCGTCGATCCGCTGAGCAGGGAGCCGCCCGGTTCCGGTTGTTCATCGCAGAGGATCACTTTCGCGCCGGCACGCGCTGCGGCAAGTGCCGCGGCGAGTCCCGCGGGCCCCGCGCCGACCACCAGCACGTCGCAGTGCGCATGGAGATTGGCGTAGCGATCCGGGTCGGGCAGCACAGGCGCGCGCCCAAGACCCGCCGCGGCGCGAATCAGGGGTTCATAGAACGCTGCCCAGGCCGAGCGCGGCCACATGAAGGTCTTGTAGTAGAAGCCGGCCGGAAACAGCGGCGACAGCATGTCGCTCAGGCGGCCGACGTCGAAGCGGAGCCCCGGCCAGCAGTTCTGGGACTCGGCGCAGAGGCCGTCGTAGAGCTCCACCTGCGTCGCGCGCAGATTGGGCGTGCAGCGCGCCGCACTGCGGCGAACCGTGACCAGCGCATTCGGTTCCTCCGCGCCGGCTGTCAGGATGCCGCGAGGCCGATGGTATTTGAACGACCGCCCGACCAGGTGCACGCCGTTGGCAAGCAGCGCGGATGCGAGTGTGTCCCCCTGCGTGCCCTCGAAGATGCTGCCGTCGAAGCTGAACCTCAGGAGTCTTGTCCGGTCGATGCGGCCCCCGGCTGGCGTGCGAAACGCACTCATACCGGCGGGCTCTCGCCAATCCTGTAAGTGGCGGAAAAATGGTCGGTCGTCGTGTCGCGCAGCGCGTTGAAGAATCGCCCGCAACCCCGGGCGTGGCGCCAGCGTTCTGCGTGCAGCCCACGCGCGTTCTTGCGGAAATAGAGAAACTCCGCCCACTGCTGTTCGCTCATGTCCACGGACTGCAAGGGCCGCGTCAGGTGCGCCTGCCCGCCATAGGCGAATTCGAGTTCGGGCCTCTCGCCGCACCAGGGACAGCGGATCAGCAGCATCTGCGGCTCAGTGAGCGACGGCCGCAGCCGCAGCCTCGTCGATCAGCACGCCATCCCGGAAGCGCTCCAGCGTGAACGGCGCGTTGATGGGGTGCGGCTCGTCCCTGGCCATGGTCCAGGCAAATACCTGCGCGGATCCCGGCGTCGCCTTGAAACCACCCGTGCCCCAGCCGCAGTTGACGTACAGGCCCGACACCGGCGTCTTGCCGATGATCGGCGACCGGTCCGGCGTCACATCCACGATACCGCCCCAGTTCCGCAGCATGCGCAGGCGGCGGAAGCACGGGAACAATTCGCAGATCGCCTCCAGCGTGTGCATGTTGACGTGCAGCGCGCCGCGTTGCGTGTAAGAGGTGTAGGCGTCCGTTCCCGCGCCGATCACGAGCTCGCCCCTGTCCGACTGGCTGATATACGCGTGAATGCTGTTTGACATCACGACGCAGGGGAAGACGGGCTTGACCGGCTCCGACACCAGCGCCTGCAGTGGAAAACTCTCGAGCGGCAGATTGACGCCTGCGAGGCGCATCACGACGCTGGAATTACCCGCGGCCACGACGCCGACTCTGCGGCTGCTGATCAGGCCACGCGAAGTTTCAACCGCCAGGACGGCGCCGGCCGGGTCGCGCCGGATGCCCGTGACTTCGCAGTTCTCGATGATGTCGACACCGAGCGCATCGGCCGCGCGCGCGTAGCCCCAGGCGACGGCGTCGTGGCGGGCCGTGCCGCCGCGCCGCTGCAAGGCGGCGCCAATCACCGGATAACGGATGTCCGCTTCGACATTGAGCGGCGGACAGAAGGCCTTCGCTTCCGCGGCAGTCAGCCATTCGTTGTCTATGCCATTGCAGCGGTTGGCGTGCACGTGGCGTTTCAGTACCTGCGCGTCGTGGACCGTGTGCGCGAGCATCATCACGCCGCGCGGCGAGAACATGACATTGTAGTTCAGCTGCTGCGACAGCCGTTCCCACAACTGCAGGGCGTGATCGTAGAGCCTGGCGCTCTCGTCGTAGAGATAATTGGACCGGACGACCGTGGTGTTGCGGCCGGTGTTGCCGCCGCCGATCCATCCCTTCTCCAGCACCGCGATATTCGTCAGTCCGTGCTCGGCGGCGAGATAATATGCGGTTCCGAGGCCGTGCCCGCCGCCGCCGATGATGACGGCGTCATACGCGGGCTTCGGCTCCGCCCGCCGCCACTGCTCGCGCCAGCCACGGTGCCTGCCGAGGCTGTGCCACAACAGGTTGAATCCCGACCAGGACTGACGCTTCGCCACGCGCTGCCTTCAGGCCCGCAGGTCCCTGTTCTCGGGGTCATGCGGCGAGTCGACCAGCACCGTCGCCGCCCTGCGCTCACCGAGAATTTCGATCTGCAATGGCGTGCCGACTGCGGCGAAGGCGGATTTCACATAGCCGATCGCGAGGCTCTTCTTCAGCACGTGGCCATAGTAACCGGAGGTTGCGCGGCCGATCATCACGCCCCCTGAATCGAACAGCGGCTCGTTTCCGAGGGGATCCGCGTCGGCGACCCCATGAATCTCCAGGGTCACGAATCGATTCGGCACACCTGCTGCCAGCTGTTTCTCCAGCGCCTCCTTGCCGATGAATGCGCCTTTGTTCATCCTCACGAACCGGTCCAGGCTCGCCTCGAATGGCGTGTTCTCGCGCGTGAGGTCCGTGCCCCACATCCGGTAGGATTTCTCCATGCGCAGCGACTCCATCGCACGCATGCCGGCCATGCCGATATCAAACTCCGCGCCCGCGTCGAACAACGCATCGAACAAATGGTGCGCGTACTCGATCGGGAAATGCAGCTCCCAGCCGAGCGCACCGACGAAATTGACGCGCAGCAGGTGCACCTCCGTCGCCAGCCCGACTTCGCCGGTTCGCCCCGTCAGCCAGGGGAATGCCGTGTTGTCGAGCGGCAGGTCCGTCAGCTTTGCCAGCACCTCGCGCGATTGCGGCCCGGCCAGTACGAAGCAGCCGCGGCTGGTCGTGACATTCCTGAGCTCGACGGAGCCATCCTGCGGCAGCATCTTGCTGAGGTAATCGCTGTCGTAGCGTTCTGCCGCGCCCGCGCTGACCAGGTAGAACCGGTGCTCGCCCAGTCTCGTGATCGTGAATTCCGAGCGGATGCCGCCGCGTTTCGTGAGCGCGTGCGACAGGGCCATGCGCCCGATCTTCGCCGGCACCTTGTTGGCGACCAGCTTGTCGAGCCAGGCCTCGGCGCCCGGGCCGGAGACCTCGTGCTTGGTGAATGGCGTCAGGTCGATGACGCCGACGCCGTTGCGGATCCGGCGGCATTCATTGCCGACATGCTCGAAATAGTTCGTGCGGCGGAAACTCCAGTCATCCTTCGGTTCGACACCCGGCGGCGCAAACCAGTTCGCGCGTTCCCAGCCGTAGCGCTGGCCGAACACGGCGCCCATGCGTTTCAGCTTCTCGTACACGGGACTCGTCTTGGCGGGCCGTGCGTCCGGGCGCTCCTCGTCCGGGAAGTGAATCGTGAAGACGTTGCGATAGGTCTCCTCGTTCTTCCTCACCACGTAGCGCTTGCCGGTGTAGGGCCCGAAGCGGCGCGGATCGACCGCCAGCAGATCGATACCGGGCTCGCCCTCGACGATCCACTCGGCCAGCTGCCAGCCGGAACCGCCGGCAGCCGTGATGCCAAAGCTGTGGCCTTCGTTGATCCAGAGATTCCGCAGGCCCCAGGCCGGCCCGACCATCGGGCTGCCATCGGGCGTGTAGGAAATCGGCCCGTTGACGATGTCCTTGATGCCGCAGTTCTCGAGCGCTGGCACGCGCCTCTGCGCGGCTTCCACGTGCGGGAGCAGCCGGTCGACGTCGCCCTCGAACAGGCTCTTGCCGAACCAGTCGGGCACGCCGTCGGCAAAGCGCGCCGGCGCCCCCGCTTCATAGGGCCCGAGTATCCAGCCCAGGCGTTCTTCGCGCAGATAATAGGACTTGTCAGACTCGCGCAGCACTGCGAGTTCCCGCCCGCCGCCCTGGCGATAGGCTTTCAGCTCCGGCGATTCGTCGTAGACGATGTACTGGTGCTCGACCGGAATCGCCGGCACGTTGATCCCGAACAGGTGGCCGGTCTGGCGCGCATAGTTGCCGGTGGCGCAGACCACGTGCTCGGCGACGATGTCGCCCTTGCTGGTCTTCAGCAGCCACTCGCCGGAACGGGTGCGCGAGGCCGCGGTGACTTCGGTCTGCTCGTAGATCTCGGCGCCACGGGCGCGCGCGCCCTTGCGCAATGCCATGGTCAGGTCGGCGGGGGCGATGTGGCCGTCATGCGGGTGATAGAGGGCGCCGGTGACCGCGGCCGTGTCGGCGCTGCCGCCAAGTTCCAGGAGCGGCCAGAGTTCCTTGACCTCACGCGGGCCGATCACCTGGAACGGAACGCCGATGGTATTCGCCGTGCCGCAATACTTCTGGTACTCGTCCATGCGTTCCCGGCAGGTCGCCAGGCGCAGATTGCCGGTCACATGGAAACTCACGTCCTGGCCGGTCTCGGCCGGCAGACGCTTGTAGAGGTCGACCGAGTATTTGTGGAGCTGTCCGACCGTGTAGCTCATGTTGAAGAGTGGCAGCAGGCCGGCGGCATGCCAGGTCGAGCCGGCGGTCAGCTCGGTGCGCTCGACCAGCACCACGTCCGACCAGCCTTTCTGCGCCAGGTGATAGAGGGTGCTGACCCCGACGACGCCGCCGCCGATCACGACTACCCGCGCCTGAGTTTTCATTTGCAGCCAGCTCCCCCGATCCGGTCCGCGAAGTGTAGCCGCTGGCGCGCCACGGATAGCCCCAAATGCGACAGGCAAATGTCGGAAATGGACAACTCGGGCGACGCCGGTGGCATACTGATCGCGGCCCACCGACCGCAAGAGACAGCATGGCATCCGGCCCCGCTCTGCCCAGGAGCAAATTCGCTTTTCTGACCCTTCCGAATTACTCGCTGATCGCGGTATCGAACGCGGTCGAGCCGTTGCGCATGGCAAACCGGGTGGCGGGTCAGGAAATCTACGAGTGGTCGATCGTCAGCCTGGACGGCCGCCCGGTGCTGGCGAGCTGCGGCCTCGACCTGACGCCCACCATCGCTCTCGACCAGCTGGGGAAGGCGGAAATCCTGTTTGTCTGCGGCGGCATCAATATCCGGGAAGCGGTCACGCCGCCGCTCCTGGCTGCATTGCGCCGCCTGGCGGATCGGCGGGTTGCGCTCGGCGCCCTCTGCACCGGCGGCTATGCGCTTGCACATGCGGGCCTGCTCGACAACTTCCGGGCTACCATTCACTGGGAGAATCTTTCCGCGCTGCGCGAGGAGTTTCCGCGCGTCCAGATCACCGACCAGCTGTTCAGCATCGATCGCGACCGCTACACCTGCTCCGGTGGTACCGCGCCGCTCGACCTGATGCTGAATCTGATCCAGCTGAAGCATGGCCCCGGCATCTCGCAGCTGGTGTCCGAGCAGTTCGTGCTCGAGCGCGTGCGCAGCGACCAGGACCTCCAGTACATCCCCTTGCGCGCCCAGATCGGGGTGTCACATCGCAACCTGATCCGTGTGGCGCAGCTGATGGAGGACAACATCGAGAAACCGCTGTCGCTCGACTTGATTGCGCGCTCCACCGGCCTGTCGAGAAGGCAGATCGAGCGGCTCTTCAGACGCTACCTGAACTGCGTGCCGAAGCAGTATTACCTGAAGATGCGGCTGCGGCGCGCGCGCGAACTCCTGCTGCAGACCGCGATGCCGATCACGGATATCACGACCTGCTGCGGCTTCCAGTCGCCGCCGCATTTCTCCAAGTGCTACCGCAGCCAGTACGGTCATCCGCCGAGCGCCGAACGGCAGCTGCAGAAACCGCCGGCAGCCGCGATGCCGCCGGGCCGGCAGCTAAAAGCCCGGCGTCCGGCACCTTGAAGGGGGCCCGGGGCGCCGCCTGGGCCAGTCCCCTGCTGGCGCGGCGAAGCTGCGTCTCAGTTCACCAGCGGCGTGTCGTCTATGGATATGCCGCTGTCGCGTAGCAGCCAGTCCCGGCCCAACCCGCCCCTTAACATGCTGGCATTCGGCAGCACCGGAGATAGCGCGACATGACTGGATCGGCAGAGGGCGAGTTCGACCTGCGCACGCTCGACGACGCGGAACTCACCGAGCAGGTGCACGATGACCTGTACAACGGCATGAAACCAGAAGTCGAGGAAGCGACCCGCATTTTCCTCGAGCGCGGCTGGACGCCGGAGCGGGTCCTGAATGACGGGCTGGTCGAGGGGATGCGCATCGTCGGCATCGATTTCCGCGACGGCATCCTGTTCGTGCCGGAAGTGCTGCTCGCCGCCAATGCGATGAAGGGCGGCATGGCGATCCTGCGGCCGCTGCTTGCCGAGACCGGCGTCGAGCCGATCGGCAAGATCGTGATCGGCACGGTCAAGGGCGACATCCACGACATCGGCAAGAATCTGGTGTCGATGATGCTGGAGGGCGCGGGTTTCGAGGTCATCGACATCGGCATCAACAACGCGGTCGAGAAATACCTCGCCGCGCTCGAACAGCACCAGCCCGACTTCCTCGGCATGTCGGCGCTCCTGACGACCACGATGCCCTACATGAAGGTCGTGATCGACACGCTGAAGGAAAAGAACCTGCGCGACAGGTACATCGTGCTGGTCGGCGGCGCGCCGCTCAACGAGGAATTCGGCAAGGCCGTCGGCGCCGACGCCTACTGCCGCGATGCGGCGATCGCGGTCGAGACCGCCAAGCGCCTGCTCGCCGCGCGCCGCGCCGCAGCGCAGGCGAACTGAACGGACCGCTGCCGCAATGGACACACCGGCCAGGAAACTG
>JBAQWM010000220.1:0-2044 GCA_049298915.1 Steroidobacteraceae bacterium
ACTGCAAGGGGCTCCCCTAGGCTTCGATCAGCAAGCGGCGCGCCGACTGCGCGCCGCCGCTGATCGCAAACGTTAGAGCGCATGTCGGCGTCGCGGTGGCTCCCGCCAAAGATTGAGACCTCGCGCCTACGGCTGCGAGAGCCAAGAGCGTCGGATGCATCGGAGATATTCCGGAGCTACGCACAGGATGTCGAGGTTTGCCGCTACCTGAGATGGACGCCGCATGCGTCCCAGGCGACGGTTGATTCCTTCATCGGAGAATGTATCGAGGCGTGGCGGAGTGGAGCGCGTTTGCCCTATATCATCACGGGAGCTGACTCGGACCATGCTGTCGGCATGCTCGACGCACGTCGAACCGGTGAAACAGTTGATGTGGGCTACGTGCTACGTCGTCGACTGTGGGGCAATGGCCTGATGTCAGAGGCACTTCGGGCGCTTGCGGAAATTGCACTATCTGACAGCGCCAACTTCCGGGTTCAGGCGACCTGCGATGTCGAAAACGTCGCATCGCGTCGAGTTCTTGAGAAGTCTGACTTCAGGCTTGAGGGCAGATTAGAACGATTTCTGGTTCTTCCCAATCTCTCACATGAGCCACGCGCATGCTTCATGTTCGCACGATGCCGTTAATGCGCTCTAACATTGCGTTGAAGCGGTCCGTGAGAGCTTGGCAGGGGTGCGCCGCGGGCGCCTTGGACGATTTTGCGCCCGCGGCGCATAGTACGGTTCTGCCGCGGCCCGCTCAACGCGGACGTTAGCTGGCCAAGAAACGCACGGCGGCCGTATTGACATCTGTGCACATATGTGCATACACTATAGACAATTGGGTACGAGTGGGATCCGGCCAAGGCGAAGGCCAACCTCCGCGACCATAAGGTCGACTTTGCTGACGCCGCCTTGGCTCTGGAGGATCCCTTCGCCCGCACTGTGCATGACCCGGACGCGAGTGGCGAAGAGCGCTATATCTCGCTGGGTGCGGATCCGTCAGGGCGCTTGTTGATAACGGTCTTCACGCGACGCAAGCGCCGGATCCGCATCATTTCGTCGCGACGTGCCAGCCGGGCCGAACGCCGCCACTACGAAGAAGACTGATGCGAAAGGAATACGACTTCTCCAAAGCCAAGCGCGGGCCCGTGGTGCCAATTCCCAAGGGCAAGAAGCGCATTACTATCCGCCTGGATGATGAAGTCATCGCCTGGTTCAAACGCCGGGTGCATGAGGCCGGCGGTGGTAATTACCAGTCCCTCATCAACGCTGCACTTCGCGAGCACATGCGACGCATTGACGAGCCACTCGAACGCACCTTGCGTCGTGTACTTCGCGAGGAGCTGCGCAAGGCCAGCTAACTATGCGTGTATGGACTCCCGCTGCAAGCAGGTTGAAGCGAGCGCGCTGACGGCGTGCGGGATTCGGCTGCAGCCGTGTATACGTCCTGTTGCTGGGTCGTGGTATGCGGACCCTGGACATCATGAGAGTCGCCGGCGCGGAGCCAATCGATGCGAAGGCCTCGCAGGGCCAGCATAGTTACCGACTTTGCCGCGCCAGCGGCCGTTCCGCTTGTCATGAGAGCGATCACTTCAGGTGCAACCGTGCGGGTGGGATGGGACGTGTTTCAGGCTGCCGTGATCGGAGCGGCCCAGTTGCCGTCGAATGGCCGCTGATATTTCCAGGTGGCCCAGACGATGCGCGCCAATTTGTTGGCGAGCGCGACGGTGGCCTTGTTGTAGCCGCAGCGTTGGGTGGTCGCCAGTGCCCAGGTCCGCAGCCGATCGGGCGTGCGGCCGCGCCGTACAGCGCTGTGGCTGGCATTCAGTACCGCGCGGGCGCCGTGGATCAGGAGCGTGCGCAGGTACACGTCGCCGCGCTTGCTGATCCGGCCGAGGCGCCGGCGCTCGCCCGAGGAGTACTCACGGGCAGTCAATCCGAGCCAGCTGGCCAGGTGCCGGCCGGAGGGGAATCGCTGGATATCGACGATCGCGGCGCGCAGCGCGGTGGCACTCAGCAGGCCGATGCCGGGAATCGCCAGCAGGCCGCGTACCACGGCATC
>JBAQWM010000221.1:0-1740 GCA_049298915.1 Steroidobacteraceae bacterium
AAGGCACATGTGGCTGGTGTCGATCTCGCGGCCGTCAGCGGTTCGGGTCCCGGCGGGCGGATTTCGGCGCAGGATCTCGAGGCGGTGATCAGCGGTTCGGGCGACACGGCGATCCGGCCGGCGATCAGGATGGCGCGCGAGGGCACCGAGGAAATCAAGATCATCGGGGTCCGGCGCCTGATCGCTCAGCGCATGAGCGATTCAAAGCGCAATATCCCGCATTTCGCCTATGTCGAGGAAGTGGATGTCACGGAACTCGAAGCGCTCAGGCAGCACCTCAACGCGAAGCTCGGCAAGGGGGCGCCTTCGCTGACTTACCTGCCATTCCTCGTTGCGGCGCTTACCCGCGTGCTGCCGCAGTTCCCGCAGTGCAATGCCGTCCATGACGCTGAACGCAATCTGATAGTGCGGCACCGGGCGGTACACGTTGGAATCGCGACCCAGACGCCGGAAGGGCTGAAGGTGCCGGTCCTGCGCAATGCCGAAGCGATGTCGCTCGCGGCGCTGGCCGGGGAAATCCGGCGACTTTCCGAAGCTGCGCGCAACAACAAGTCCACCCGCGATGAGCTTACGGGCTCCACGATTACCGTGACCAGTCTTGGCCGGCTCGGAGGCATCGCCTCGACGCCAGTGATCAATGCGCCCGAGGTCGCGATCATCGGCGTCAACAAGGCGGTCGAGCGGCCGGTCGTCGCCGACGGCGTGATCACGGTTCGCCGGATCATGAATCTTTCGTCATCATTCGATCACCGCTTCGTCGACGGATTCGACGCCGCGGCCATGATCCAGGCGCTGAAAGAACGCCTGGAGCACCCTGCAACCATTTTCATACAGGATTGACCACCCCATGAACGCACAGGTCATGCACTCACGCACCGAGCCCGACACCACGACCCGCCCCGCATTCGGGACAAAGATGGCGAGCACGATGGCGGTCGCCAGTTTCCGCGACGGCAAGTGGTCAGCGCACGAATTGCGCAAATTCGGGCCGATCGAAATCAGCCCGGCGGCGCACGCCCTGCACTACGGTAGCTCGTGCTTCGAGGGTTTCAAGGCCTACCGCTGGGCCGACGGCAGCATCAACATCTTCCGGATGGATCGCCACATCACGCGCATGCGCCAGAGCGCGCGCGGGCTGGTGATGCCGGAGCCGGATGGCGCGCAGCTCGCGGCGATGGTCACCGCAGTCGTAGACCGGGTGCGCAAGGAGGTGCCGGAAGCGCCGGGTGCGCTCTACCTGCGCCCGATCCTGTTTGGCACGGGCGCGAGCATTGGCAGCGCATCGACGCCGCCCTCGGAAGCGATGCTGGTCGTGCTCGCAGGCCCGGTCTGGGACTATTTCTCCGCGGGCCCGAAGGCATTGCGCATCTATGTCGAGGAAAAAGCGACGCGCAGCGCCTCGCATCTCGGCATGATCAAGACCGGCGGCAACTACGCGGCGGCGATGGGCCCGACCATGGCGGCGCGGCACAAGTACCAGGTGGATCAGGTGCTGTTCTGCCCCGGCGGCGAGGTTCAGGAGACCGGTGCGGCCAATTTCCTGCTGATTCGCGAAGGCAGGATCCTGACCCGCAGTCTGGACCGGACCTTCCTGCATGGCGTCACACGCGATTCGCTGCTGACGATCGCTCCTGATCTTGGCTACCAGGTGGAAGAGCGCGTCTTCACGGTCAGCGAGATGCTCGACTGGGCAAAGGACGGCGAGGCCGCGCTTTCCGGCACCGCAGCGGTGCTGGCGGG
>JBAQWM010000222.1:0-3966 GCA_049298915.1 Steroidobacteraceae bacterium
ACGGCCGCCCGCAGATTCTCGGCATCGGGGCAGTGATACGCCCTGCATCCGGACCGCATTCGGCAACGACGCGGCAACCTCACGGCGCTCGCCTATGACGCGGCGGCGGGTCTCCGGAGCGGATCCATCAGGCAAAGCATGTGCGCTGGCCATTGACATCTGTATCGTATAGAGATACAGTTCAACATGATCAAGACCTTCCGGCACAAAGGACTTGAGCGGTTCTTTCATGAAGGATCAAAAGCAGGCATCCAGCCTAGGCACGCAAATAGACTGCGACTTCAGATGGGCCGGCTCGATGCGGCCAAGCGTGCCGCGGACATGAACCTCCCCGGTTGGAAATGGCATCCTCATGAGTACGCGCATGTATAACCCGCCGCACCCCGGCGAAGTGCTTCAGGACACCGTCCTTGCGAAGGGCCGGATTTCGGTCAGTGAGTTCGCACGGAAGCTCAGGGTCTCTCGTGTCGCGCTCTCGCGCGTGGTGAACGGCCGCGCGGCAGTGAGCGCGGACATGGCGCTACGCCTGGCCGCGGCGCTTGGGGGATCAGCGGAATCGTGGATGCAGATGCAGGCGGTTTATGATCTGTGGCACGCGGCGAAGAAGCGTCGGCCGAAGGTTCGGCCGCTCAAGCTTGCGGCCTGACCCAAGACCGCCTCGACTCATTAGGTGAGAACAAACTGGCATTGAGCTGGCGTCCCCACGGGGATTGCTCGGGACCAGCGCCGCTTTGCAGTCGCGAGCTGATTCGCCATGCGAAGCCACGGCGAACATTGCAATTGGCGGGCTGATTAACTTCGCGGCAAGCCTTTAGGTCCTGCCATTGTTTTGACATTAATGTGTTCCTAACCTGTTGATTAACATATAGAATATTCCTTAACTTGTTTTGTACGGTAAATTGCCGTACATTTCGCGCCCAGGAGATGTCCATGGCAATCGAAAAACAGCAAATCCCGGTCGAACGCAAGAGCGAGCGCCTTGAGGTGCGTACGACGCCATCGACGCGCGCGGTTATTGAGCGCGCTATGGCCTTTTCCGGTCTCACACCCGGAGACTTGGCCTATGAAGGTGCGCGGCGTGTGATCGAGGATTACGAGCGCATGGTACTCGCGGGCGCAGATCGCGACGTATTCGTACAGGCATTGATGAATCCACCAACGCCTGCACCGCGACTCGTCGCTGCAATGAAGCGTCGGCACGCAGCCGAATAATCCCGCCTTGCCGATTCAGTTCGGGCCGCTCGATGAGAACGAGAATCGAGCGGCCTTTTCCTGTGGCGAGCCGGCACTCGACGATTGGTTTCACAATCGCGCAACCCAAGATCAACGTCGAGGTATCGCACGGGTCTTCGTCGCGCGCGACGAGAACCTGGGGATTGTCGGCTTCTACAGTCTAAGTGCCTTCTCAATCGAAGCGAACGATCTCCCGGAACACATCGCTCGCAAGCTCCCACGGTACAACGCAATTCCAGCCGCTCTAATTGGTCGCCTTGCCCGGGACCTAAGGATGCGCGGCAAGAATTTTGGCGAGCAGCTAGCAGTTGATGCTATCGAGCGGCTAATCGACACGAGCCACCAACTCGGCATCTATGCCATCATTGTTGACGCCAAGCACGACAGGGCCTCTGCGTTCTATCAGTCGCTCGGATTTCAACCGTTCCCATCGCGCCGACTTCGGCTCTTTCTCACAATCGCCACGGCGCTCCAGGCCAGAGTCGAGGCTTCGAGCGAGACATAGTGAGTCCGTCACTGCCGCGATGACGACAGAGACGACGACGATGCTGATGATGATGGCGAAGTAAGCGCCCGTACCGCACACGCGCTCTTGCCCCATCCCGCGAGGCTGTCTAATTTCGGCACCGGCGGCCTGACCTGCCACTGGCCGCCTGAGCCGCACCTGCGGCGCCGCTCGTCGAACCCCTCCGGGGTTCTCATCCCTCAATGCATTGCCGGAATTGGCGTCCCCACGGGGATTCGAACCCCGGTTGCCGCCGTGAAAGGGCGGTGTCCTAGGCCTCTAGACGATGGGGACTCCGAAAAAAAATGGTGGAGCCAGACGGGATCGAACCGACGACCTCTTGCATGCCATGCAAGCGCTCTCCCAGCTGAGCTATGGCCCCGCGCGAGGGGCCGAATTCTCCGCAACGGCCCTCGCAGTGTCAATCACTTATGCCGCAATCCCGAATACTTTCAGGGCCCGGTCCAGCCGCCTGAGAGTCTGCTCCCGCCCCAGGATGGTCAGGGTCTGGTCGATCGGCGGCGAGACCGCCCCGCCCGAGACCGCGACCCGTATCGGCTGGGCGATCTTGCCCAGCCCAACCCCGGAACTGCCCGCGAGTCCTTCGATCGAGGCATGGATTGCCCCCGGCGACCAGTCCGGCAATGCCGCCAGCGCGTCGCGCGCGGTCTTGAGGAGTGGCATCGCTTCGGGGCTGAAGTTCTTCTTCGCGGCCTTCTCGTCGTAGGAATCCGGCTCGCGGAAGAAGAACCGGCTCGCCTCCGCCATCTCCTTCAGGGTCTTCGAGCGCTCGCGCTGCGCCTCGACGATCGGCTCGAGCGGCGGGCCATTGGCGACGTCCACGCCGAGGCGCTCGAGCTGCCAGCCGAGCTCGACCGCGATGCGCGCAGGCGTCTGGCGCATCATGTGCTGCTGGCTGATCCAGGCGAGCTTGTCCGGGTTGATCGCGGAGGCCGACTTGTTGACGTCGGCGATATCGAACAGCGCGCGCATTTCCTCCATCGTGAAGATCTCCTGGTCGCCATGCGACCAGCCGAGCCGCGCGAGGTAATTCAGGAGCGCCTCCGGCAGGTAGCCCTGTTCCCGGTAGTAGAGCACCGAGACCGCGCCATGACGCTTCGAGAGCTTGGTGCCGTCCGGGCCGAGGATCATCGGCAGGTGGGCATAGACCGGCGGCTCGACGCCGAGCGCCCGCAGCATGTTCATCTGGCGCGGCGTGTTGTTCAGGTGATCATCGCCGCGGATCACATGCGTGATCTTCATGTCGTAGTCGTCGACCACGACGCAGAAGTTATAGGTGGGGTTGCCGTCGGAACGCTCGATGATCAGGTCGTCGAGTTCCGCATTCTGGAACACCACCTTGCCGTGCACCGCATCGGCGACCAGCACCGCGCCTTCGGTGGGGTTCCTGAAGCGCACGACCGGCGTGACACCCGCGCGGACCTTCCCGTGGTCGCGGCAGCGGCCGTCGTAGCGCGGCTTTTGCTTGCGCGCGAGCTGCTCGTTGCGCATCTGCTCGAGCTCTTCCTTGCTGCAGTAGCAATGATAGGCCTTGCCCTCGGCGAGCCATTGCTGGATCACCTCGCGATAGCGCGGGTAACGCTCGGACTGGTAGAACGGCCCCTCGTCGGCGTGCAGGCCGAGCCATTCCATGCCGTCCAGGATCACCTGCACCGCCTCCGGCGTCGAGCGCTCGCGATCCGTGTCTTCGATCCGCAGGATGAAGACGCCGCCATGACGGCGGGCGTAGAGCCAGCAGAAAAGCGCGGTGCGCACACCGCCGATGTGCAGGAGACCGGTCGGGCTGGGGGCGAATCGGGTACGTACTGTCATGGAACGCGGGATTGTATCGCGTTGACCCGCGCCGGCACCGGCCCTTAGAATCGCGGGCCGCGGCGGGCGGTTAGCTCAGCGGTAGAGCACTGCTTTCACACGGCAGGGGTCACTGGTTCAATCCCAGTACCGCCCACCATCATAATCAATCACTTATAGGTGTTTTCTCAGTCGGATTCTCAGGCAGCTTCAGCGTTACGCTGCCCGGGCTGTGACCCAGTACCGACGGCGAATTCGCGAGGCCGTCTAGCATCTGAATCCTGCAACCGGGGGAAGGGATTTGGGGACCATGCCGGGACGCGGCGCCCGCATCCTGCTGCTCGGCGGCGATGCCGACCATAACATCGGCGACCGCGCGATTCTTTCGGCAATCGTCGATTGCATCAGCGCGCACG
>JBAQWM010000223.1:0-2707 GCA_049298915.1 Steroidobacteraceae bacterium
GGTGGCGCTCATCGATCCCGCTGATGCCATGAATCTGAGCTCGTTCAATGCCTTGCTGAAGGTTCTTGAGGAACCGTCTGAAAACACGCACCTGATCCTGTGCGCCAGCCGCAGCGATCGACTGCCACGCACCATCGTGAGCCGCTGTGCACGGCTGCGCGTGCCGCTGCCGTCCGCCAGCGAGGCGCTGGAATGGCTGAACCGGCACCGGATTCATGCCGGCTGGGAACGCCTGCTGAATATTGCAGGAGGCGCTCCGTTTCTGGCATTGGAGTACGCGGCATCGGGTGTTGAAGTAATCGATGTGCAGATGCAGGAAGCCGTCGGAACAGCCGAACAGGGCGAACTCGACATACACGCAACCGCCGAATCCTGGAGTCGCGATCAACCCGGGGCCCGCCTGGTCTGGCTAGAATCCTGGCTGACGGCGCGCCTGCGCGCGGCTGCCTCGACTAGTGATCTGGTTAACAATAATCGAATGCCAGGCTTGCGCGATCCGGCACGCGAACCGATGATACGGGGCGGCTATCGACTGCTGGACGCGCTGCGCGAAGCGAGATCGCTCGTTGACGGCGCGTTGAATACACAGCTCCTGTTCGAGGGACTGCTGATTTCGATTACCGCGCTACTGGGCGCGGATGCCACCAGGTCGCGGGAGTCAGCGGATTGACGATGCGGGCACCATCATCTACCAAGCCTGGGCTGCTGACGCTCACCATCAAGGACAAGAGCGCGCTGTACCTTGCCTACATGCCATTCGTGAAGAATGGCGGGCTGTTCATTCCCACCAACAGCGGCTACCGGATCGGTGACGAGGTCTTCATGCTCCTCAATCTGATGGGTGAAGAGGAGAAGCTGCCGGTGGCGGGGCGCGTGATATGGCTGACGCCCAAGGGCGCGCAAGGCAAGCGCACCGCCGGCATCGGCGTGCAGTTCAGCGAGCAGGATCGCGGCACGACGCAGAAAAAGATCGAGTCCTACCTGGCCGGCGCGCTTGGTGGGGACAAGCAGACGCACACGATGTAAGGGAACGCGGCGCTGCTCAATCCGGGCCGAGATTGTTTCCCGCCAGCCCCCCCTGCAGGCAATAGGCCTCGAAACCCCGTTCGCTCAGCAGGAACGCGGCGGCGGCGCTGCGCCGTCCCGTATCGCAGACGACGACATAGGGCGTTTTGATGTCGAGTGTCCGAAGTTTCAGGCGGATGAAATACAGCGGTACATTCACCGCGTCGTCAAGGTGAAAGCTGTCGTATTCGCTTGGCAGCCTCACATCCAGCCAGCGGCCACCGCGCGCGACCAGATCGCGTGCATGCTCCAGGCTGACCGAGTGCAGCAGCGGCTCGTTCAGGAGCTCGCGGAAGTCGTCCTTGCCGAGGCGCACCAGCGAGCCATCGGTCTGCATCGTCACCGTTGCATTGCGCTTGCCGTCGGATATCAGCGCCTCCTCACCGAAGGATTCTCCGATGCCGAGCTCGGCGAGCTTGATGCCGTCGCGACTCATCGGTGTCTCGCGCGTGACTGTCGCGCTGCCTTTCGTGATGACGTAGAAATAATCGCCTTCATCGCCCTGCTTGATGATGACTTCACCGGCCATGCAGGCGACATGCTGCATCCGCATGAACAGGGCCTGCAGATTGGCGGGAGGGATACGGTGAAAGGCCTTGGTCTGCAGCAGTACCGTCATCCAGTCATCCGCGTCCCCGGACCCGCCACCCGCAATTTCACTCACTTCATAGCTGCCGGTCTGGTCCCAGGTGATCAGTACGTCAAGCAGGTCGCCGTCCAGTGCAATATAGGTGATGTCGGTGAGCGCCCGCGCCGTGAATCGCCTCGGCCGCCCGGGTGCGATCGCGATGCGCGCTTCGGGCGTTCCGGCGCGCACCGTGGAAACCGCGCTCGCGCCGCTGCGAAGTTCGATCTCGCCGTCGACGAGATAGATCGTGCGCTTGTCCGATTCGCCTATTTTGAACAGCACGCGGCCCGCGTCGAGCTCTTGCAGCCGCGTCTTGCGCGCGAGCGCGTGCAGGTTTTCCCGCTTCAGACCGTCGAGCGGGCTGAAACTACGCAGCACGTCCATTTCGACCGGCTTATCTTCCATGACTGAAATCCTGCATGCGGGCGCAATCTATCACAGGCTTCAGCGCAACGCGGTAAGCGCGGCCCATCCTGCGTCGGGGCGAAACCGCGCTCCGTGGCGCGCAGCGAGTTGTTCGAGCCGCGCGACAATTCCGGCGACACCGCGCGCACGCGCATAGTGCAGCGGCCCGCCGCGGAATGGCGCAAAGCCGGTGCCGAAGATCATGCCGGCGTCGAGCAGATCGGCGTCTTCGACAACCTGTTCGCGCAGGCAGGCCACTGCCTCGTTCAGGTACTGGAGGATCAGCCGGTCCTCGAGATCCTCGGGCACGTCGCCAGCGACTGCCGGCTTGACCGGCTTGCCATCGCGCCAGGTGTAGAAACCCACGCCGGTCTTGCGGCCGAGATTGCCTGCTTCGACGAGCGCCGCCGTGCTCCTGGGCGTCGGCCTCGCAAAGGCAACGGCCAGGATCTTCCCGACATGGGCGGCGACATCGAGTCCGACCGTGTCGGCGAGCTCGATCGGCCCCATCGGCATTCCGAACCGGGTCGCGGTACGGTCGATCAGCGCCAGCGGCACGCCTTCATCCGCCGCCAGCATCGCCTCGGTCATGTACGGCATCAGGATGCG
>JBAQWM010000224.1:0-2354 GCA_049298915.1 Steroidobacteraceae bacterium
GCGCTGCAGCGCCCAGCGTCCGTTGCCGTCCATGATCACGGCGACATGGCGCGGCAGCGGCCCTGTGCCTGGCGGCTGGATTGCGGGTGGCGGCATCTCAGACCTGCAACAGTTCTTTTTCTTTTTCGGCGAGCACGCCGTCGATATCGTGCACGGGCCGGTCGGTCAGTTTCTGGATCTCGTCCTGGGCGCGGCGATCGTCGTCCTCCGATATCAGCTTTTCCTTCAGCATTTCCTTCAGGTCATTCATCAGGTCGCGGCGCACGGCGCGGACCGCCACCCGCGCATTTTCTGCTTCATGGCGCGCGACCTTGGTCAGCTCGCGGCGCCGCTCCTCGGTCATCGCCGGCAGCGGCAGCCGGATCACCTGGCCCGCCGTATTCGGGGTAAGGCCCAGGTCCGACTTCAGGATCGCTTTTTCGACCGCGCTGACCGCCGACTTGTCCCAGGGCGTGACGGCGAGCGTGCGCGCATCCTCCACCGTGACATTCGCGACCTGGTGCAGCGGCACTTCGCTGCCGTAGTAGTCGACCTTGATGCCTTCCAGCAGGCCGGTGTTGGCCCGGCCGGTGCGCATCTTGCGGAAATGGTCCCGCAGCGCCGCCACGCAGCGGGTCATGCGCTGCGTCGCATCGCGATTCATCTCATCAAGCATGACTACGTCCTCGCTGCAGCCGGCTACAGCCCGTTCGCGACCAGTGTGCCGACATCCTCGCCATTGACGATCCGCATCAGGCCGCCTTCATTCATCAGGTTGAAGACCCTGAGCGGCAGGGCATTGTCGCGGCACATCACGATCGCCGTCGCATCCATGACATTGAGGCGGTCGTCCAGGACCTTGTCGAAGGACAAGGTGCGGTAACGCTCGGCGCGCGGGTTGCGCACCGGGTCGTCGTCATAGATGCCGTTGACCTTGGTCGCCTTCAGCAGCAGGTCGGCGCCGATCTCGATGGCCCGCAGCGCCGCCGCGGTGTCGGTCGTGAAGAAGGGATTGCCGGTGCCGGCCGCGAATATCACGCAGCGGCCCTTCTCCAGATGCCGCACGGCGCGCCGCCGGATGTAGTCCTCGCAGACTTCCTGGACCCGGAGCGCCGACTGCACGCGCGCGTGCGCGCCGAGCGCCTCCAGCGCGTCCTGCAGCGCCAGGCCATTCATGACGGTCGCCAGCATGCCCATGTGATCGGCGGTCACGCGGTCCATGCCGGCCCGGGCAAGACCGGCGCCGCGGAAGATATTGCCCCCGCCGATGACGACCGCGACCTGCACGCCGCGCGCCATGACGTCCCTGACCTCGCCGGCGACCCGCTTCAGGACCACCGGGTCGATGCCGTAGTCCTCGGCGCCGAGCAGGGCCTCTCCGCTGATTTTCAGCAGGATGCGTGACAGCGATTTCCCGGTCTGCGTATCCGCCATGGCCAACCCCTTCAGGCAGCCTTGCCGATTATAAGGAACCCCGCCAGCGCGGGGTTCCTGCTCGAGTCCGGACGCGGCGGACTCAGCGCCGGCCCTCGGCGGCCTTGACCTGGGCCATCACTTCCTCGGCGAAGTTTTCCTGCTTCTTCTCGATGCCCTCTCCGACCTCGTAACGCAGGAATCCGGTCACCGTGGCGCCGGCCGCCTCGAGCAGCTTGCCGACCGCCGTATCCGGGTCCTTCACGAAGGGCTGGCCGGTCAGGCAGATCTCCGCCAGGTACTTGCGCAGCCGCCCGTCGACCATCTTGTCCACGATCGCGGCGGGCTTGCCCTCGGCCGCCGCCTGCGCGGCCAGGATCTCGCGCTCCTTGGCGAGCGTCGCTTCCGGCACATCGCCGGGCGCCACGTACTGGGGATTCGAGGCCGCGACCTGCATGGCGAGGTCTTTCGCGAGTTCCGCATCGCCGCCCGAAAGCGCCACCAGCGTGCCGATCCGGTTGCCGTGCACATAGGTGCCGACCACGGTCGGCGCCGCCATCCGCTCGAGGCGGCGCACCGTGATGTTCTCGCCGATCCGCGCGATCAGGTTGCGGCGCGTTTCTTCGACGGTCGCGCCGCCGGCGAGCGGCAGTGCCGCCGCAGCCTCGGCCGTGGTCGCCGAAGCCTGCAATGCCGCCGCGGCGACCGCGCTCGCGAATGACTGGAAGTCCTTCTCGCGCGCCACGAAGTCGGTCTCGCAGTTGACCTCGGCCAGCACGGCATTCCTGCCGTCTGCGCTCCGGGCCGCAACCACCGTGCCCTCGGCAGCGATGCGCGCCGCTTTCCTGTCGGCCTTCGCCAGACCGGCCTTGCGCATGATCTCGGCCGCCGCATCGAGGTCGCCGCCGGTCTCGACCAGCGCCTTCTTGCATTCCATCATGCCGGCGCCGGTCCGCTCGCGC
>JBAQWM010000225.1:0-11139 GCA_049298915.1 Steroidobacteraceae bacterium
GCGCCATGTGCATCGGCGTGGGGCAGGGCATCGCGCTGGCCATCGAGCGGGTCGAGTGAGCGCGCCGCTTGCGGTCGAGCGCGATGGCAGCGTCGCCATCATCGTCATCGATCATCCACCGGTCAACGCGCTGGCACACCGCCTGCGCACGGCCCTGCTGGCCGCGATCGAGCGCCTTGATTCAGATGCCACCGTGCAGGCGATCTTGTTGCACGGTGAGGGCAGAAACTTCATCGCCGGCGCAGACATTTCGGAATTCGACCAGCCGGCCCAGCCGCCGCACCTCAATGATCTGCTGCTGCGCCTTGAATCCTGCAGCAAGCCGGTGGTCGCCGCTCTGCACGGCGCCGTGCTTGGCGGCGGGGCAGAGACCGCGCTCGCCTGCCACTACCGCGCGGCATCTGCCGACCTGAAACTGGGATTTCCGGAGGTCACGCTCGGCCTCCTGCCCGGCGCCGGCGGCACGGTGCGCCTGCCGCGCCTGGCCGGTTGGAAGGCAGCGCTGGAAATGATGACTGGCGGCAAGCCGATAGACCTGGATCGCGCGATGGCCCTCGGGCTCATCGATCGCCGGATCGAGGGCGATGTGCGCGCCGACGCAGTCGCCTGGGCTGGGCAACTCATCGCAACCGGGGCGAAGCCGCGGCGCCTGCGTGACTTGGCGGCACCTGAAGCCCCGACGCAGCTCTTCAGCGAATGGCGAGCCGCAATGCCGGTCACGGCGCGACGATTGCCGGCGCCGCGGCGCATCGTGGATGCACTCGAGTCAGCCTCGACCCGGCCATTCGACCAGGCGCTCAGCCACGCCAGGGAGTTGTTCGAGGAGTGCCGCCGTTCCAGCGAATCGCGGGCGCTGCGTCATCTTTTCTTCGCGGAACGCCGGACGGCTCCGGACCAGGGCGCTGCGCTGCGTGTCGAGAAAGCAGGCGTCATCGGTGCCGGTACGATGGGCGCCGGTATCGCGATCAGCCTCGCGACGGCAGGCATCGCTGTCACACTCGTGGATTCGAATCCCGGATCGCTGGCTGCCGGTCTCGCGCGCATTAGCTCGACGATCGAGGGCTCAGCCCGCAAGGGGCGCATGAGACAGACTGAAGCATCGGTCGCCATCGCCAGGGTCTGTGGCGCCCGTGAACTGGAGGCGCTTGCCGATGTCGACCTGGTGATCGAAGCCGTATTCGAGAACATGGAGCTCAAACAGCGGCTCTTCACGCGGCTCGGAAAGCTCTGCGGGCCACGGTCGGTACTCGCGACCAATACCTCGACACTCGATGTCGACGCCATTGCTGCCGCAAGCGGCCGCGTGGCCGCCGTGGCGGGCATGCACTTCTTCAGCCCGGCGCATGTCATGCGCCTGGTCGAAATCGTGCGTGGCGGCGCGAGCTCGCGCGAGACAATTGCGACGCTGCATGCCGTAGCCAAGCGCATTGGCAAGACCGGTGTGACCGTCGGCAACTGCTACGGTTTTGTCGGGAACCGGATGCTGTACGCCTATGGCCGCGAGAAGGAACTGATGCTGCTCGAGGGCGCGTCTCCGGAGGCCATCGATACCGCAATCGAGGAATTCGGCATGGCGATGGGGCCGAATGCCGTCGGCGACCTGGCGGGTCTCGATATCGGCTATCAGGCAAGGCGTCAATGGGCCGCACGCCCCGACGACCCGCGATTTTATCGAATATCGGATCGGCTGGCGGAACTGGGACGATTCGGCCAGAAGACCGGCCGCGGCTTCTACCGCTACGACGGCCCCGACCACAGGCGCCAGCCGGACGCGGAGGTTGCGGCCCTGATCCGCGCGGAGGCAGAAGCGCTTGGGGTCCCGCAGCGAGTGGTATCCGCGACGGAAATCGTCGAGCGCTGCATCTTTTCTCTCGTCAACGAGGGCGCGCGTATCCTCGATGAAGGCATCGCCGCAAGCCCTGCCGACATTGACGTCATCTGGTGCAATGGCTACGGTTTCCCGCGCCAACTTGGCGGGCCGATGTTTCATGCGGACACGGTCGGGCTGGATACGGTCATGACTGCCATCCGGCGCTACGAAGCGGAGCAGGGCGCGCGATACTGGTCACCGGCGGCGCTGCTCGCGCATCTCGCGGAGCGGGGAGGCACGTTTGCGGGCTGGCACGCGCAACGCCGCGGCCGGGACTGATGCAGGCCGGCGACCAGCGAGGACGAAACATGCAATTGCAGAGCTATCTGGCAGGACGCTGGCAGGCGGGCGGTGGCCGCGCCACGGCACTGCGCGACGCCAGCACCGGCGAGGTGATCGCACAGACCGCGGGCGAGGGCTTCGATTTCCGTGGCGTGCTCGACTACGCCCGCGGAACCGGCGGCCCGGCGCTCCGGGCAATGACATTCCACGAGCGCGCCGCGATGCTGAAAGCACTCGGCAAGCGCCTGTTCGATTTCAAGGACGAGTTCTACGAGCTGTCCTACCGGACCGGTGCGACCAGAGCCGATTCCTGGATCGACATCGAGGGGGGCATCGGGACGATGCTCGTGTTTGCGAGCAAGGGCGTGCGCGAACTGCCGAACAGCCGTGTCTACCTGGACGGCAATGCCGAACAGCTGTCAAAGGGCGGGACATTCATCGGCCAGCACGTGTGCCTGCCGCTGGAAGGCGCGGCCGTACACATCAATGCGTTCAATTTCCCGGTCTGGGGAATGCTGGAGAAACTTGCTCCGGCGCTGCTCGCAGGCGTGCCGGCGATCGTCAAGCCTGCGACCGCGACCTGCTACCTGACACAACTCGTCGTGCGGCGGATCGTGGAGACGGGGCTGTTGCCGGCGGGTGCGCTCCAGCTCGTCTGCGGCAGTGTCGGCGACCTGTTCGATCATCTCGGCTGCCAGGACATTGCTTCCTTCACGGGTTCGGCCGCAACCGCCGAGCGGCTACGCACGCATGCTGCGGTCGTACGTCATTCGGTGAGATTCATCGCGGAGACCGATTCACTGAACTCGTCGATCCTCGGGCCCGACGCGGGCCCCGGCACGCCGGAATTCGATCTCTTCGTCACCGAGGTCGCGCGCGAGATGACGGTCAAGGCCGGGCAGAAGTGCACTGCGATCCGCAAGGCGCTGGTGCCGCGCGCAATGACCGGCGAAGTCGTCGCGGCCCTGCAGGCGGTGCTCGCGAAAACTGTGGTCGGCGATCCGCGCGCGGAAGGGGTGCGGATGGGCCCGCTCGTGAGCCTGGCTCAACGTGAGGAGGTGCGGGCACGCGTCATCGAGCTGCGAAAGGAGGCCGAACTCGTGGCCGGGAATCCTTTGCGATTCGAGGTCAGCGGCGCGGACCGCGAGCGTGGCGCATTCCTGCCGCCAATACTGTTGCTTTGCCGCGATGGCGATACGGCGCGCGCGATTCATTCGGTCGAGGCTTTCGGACCGGTGTCGACGATCATCGGCTACCGCGACCTGGCGGATGCAGTTGCGCTGGCACGGCGCGGCGAGGGAAGCCTGGCGGGATCGGTGTTCACGGCCGACGATGAAATCGCGACCAAGATGGTGCTGGGTCTGGCTCCCTATCATGGGCGCGTGCTCGTGGTGAATCGGCACTGTGCCAAGGAATCGACCGGTCACGGGTCGCCACTGGCACACCTGGTCCACGGCGGGCCGGGCCGTGCCGGCGGCGGCGAGGAGTTGGGCGGCATCCGAGGCGTGATGCATTACATGCAGCGCACCGCAATCCAGGGCTCGCCTGAAACACTGACGGCCATTGGCGGGCGCTGGTTGCGAGGCGCCACGCAGCGCAACCCGGGCGTGCATCCGTTCCGCAGGCCATTCCACGAACTCGCGATCGGCGACACCTTCGATTCTGCGGAGCGCGAAATCACCGTGGCTGACATCGAGCGCTTCGCCGATCTGTCGGGAGACCGTTTCTACGCGCACATGGACGACCGGGAAGCGGCGCGCAACCCATTGTTTGGCGGTCGCGTCGCACACGGTTATCTGCTTATTTCCGCGGCCGCGGGTCTCTTCGTCGAGCCGGCATACGGACCGGTGCTTGGCAATTACGGCCTCGACAACCTGCGCTTCGTGAAACCCGTGAAACCGGGCGACCGCATCCGCGTTCGCCTGACCTGCCGGGAGAAATCACTGCGCGCCGACAAGGGTTGGGGAGAAGTCACCTGGGATACCGAGATCACGAACCAGATCGGCGAAACCGTCGCGTCTTATCATGTGCAGACAATGGTCAGCGTTCATGCAGTGCCTGACGCGGTGAAGGAGTAGCCCGTGGCGATCGATCTCGAGCGTTACCGTCATGACTTTGCAAGTCTCGGGTTCGAGCTGCCCGCGCAGGGAGTCCTCGAGATGGTGATCGCGAACGAGGAGCGCCAGAACGCGGCCACCGAATCGATGCATCGCGATCTTGCGATGATCTGGCGCGCCTTCGACGTCGATGATGCCGTACGCGTGGTACTGGTGCGCGGTGCCGGAGAACATTTCTCGTCAGGCGGCGATTTCTCGATGATCGAGCGGATGATCGAGGACGAGGCGACGCTCCTGCGCGTCTGGAAGGAAGCAAGTGATCTCGTCTACAACATGGTCAACTGCTCGAAGCCCGTTGTATCGGCGATTCGCGGCACCGCGGTCGGAGCGGGGCTCGCGGTGGCGTTGCTGGCCGACATTTCGATTGCCGGACGTGGCGCAAGGATCCTGGACGGCCATACCCGGCTCGGCGTGGCGGCGGGCGATCATTCGGTGATCATCTGGCCGCTGCTGTGCGGCCTGGCCAAAGCGCGCTACTACCTGCTGACGAACCAGCCGCTTACGGGGGCTGAGGCGGAGCGTATCGGTCTGGTGGCGCTCTGCGTCGAGGACGCCGAGGTCCGCGCGACGGCGCTCGACGTCGCGGGAAAACTCGCGGCAGGCAGCTTGACCGCGGTGCGCTGGACCAAGCATGCACTCAACAACTGGCTTCGTCTTGCCGGTCCGAGCTTTGATGCCTCGCTCGCGCTGGAATTCCTCGGCTTCAGGCTGGCGGATGTGCGCGAGGGGCTCGCAGCGGTGCGGGAAAAGCGCCCGGCGAAATTCGAGCAGCCCTGACCGACAATAAGCGGTCGATCCACCCGCCGAAAATCACCTCCGGTGTGCATGACGACGAGTTGTCGACACGGGTGCCGTTGCGAGCGCCACCCGGTCTCGCTAATATCGGAACTGCCTTGGGGTGGCCTGAAAGGCCTGAGACGCCGGTTGCCTGGCTGGCACACCGGCGAACCCGTTGAACCTGATCCGGTTAGGACCGGCGTAGGGAGCAGGCGTGCTTCGCAGACTGATCCTTATTCCGATCCTGGTCGCCCTGCTGCCGCAAGCTGCCGCGCAGTCAGCGACTCAACTCGCCGAGATCATCGTGACGGCAAGACTCCGCGCGGTTGATATCCAGGAGCTGCCTGCGAGTGTTTCGGTCATCAAGGGTAACGACCTCGTGAATGGCGCGATCCTGCACCTCGAAGAATTGCTGCCGCAGATACCATCGCTGTCCTGGGCCGGCGCCAGTTCGCGCCCGCGGTTTTTTCAGCTCAGGGGCGTCGGCGAGCTCGAGCAGTACCAGGGCGCACCGAATCCGTCGGTTGGTTTTCTCGTGGACGAGACCGACTTCAGCGGCATCGGCATGATTGCGTCGCTGTTTGACGTCGAGCAGGTGGAAGTGCTGCGCGGACCGCAGGGTACGCGCTACGGCGGCAATGCCCTTGGTGGAATGATCAAGCTCAAGACCCGTGATCCAGCGGCAGACCAGGACATCCATGCCGAAGCAGGCGCAGGCGAAGACGGGCTGTGGATGGCCGGCCTTGCCGCGGGTGGCGGCCTGCCCAGCGCCGCGATACCGGCAGCCTGGCGCGCGGTGCTGCATCGCGCCGTCAGCGACGGATTCCGGCATAACAGCTATCTTGGACGTGACGACACCAATGGCCGTGACGAGCTGAGCGCGCGACTCAAGTTCCGCCTGGGACCTGCGTCCGGCTGGCAGGCGGATCTCGGTCTCATTCTTGCAGACTTCAACAATGGATATGATGCCTTTGCCATCGACAACAGCTTCACGACAGTGTCTGACCGGCCGGGTCGCGACTCACAGCGTTCCCTGGGCGCATCGCTCGATACCAGATACGCGGGATGGAGTGGTCTCTCCCTGCGTTCGATCACCGCCTGGGCGGAATCGGACATCGAAGCGAGTTTCGATGCGGACTGGGGCAATGATGCCGGCTGGGCACCAGCGGGTCCCTATGATTTCTTTTCCAGCACGCTGCGCGAACGACGGACATTCAGTCAGGACCTCCGATTGATGTCGACTGCCGCCGGCGACTGGTCCTGGCTGGCAGGAGCGTGGATAGCGCACCTTGAGGAACTCAACCACATCGCGGATGACGGCCAGTACACCGATGATGCTTTCGTGCGCGTGCTCGACAGTCGCTATCGGGCAACCAGCGCTGCGGTCTATGGAGAGATCCAGTGGTCCCTGACGCCCGCGACGCTGGTCAGCGCCGGTCTGAGACTCGAGGAGCGCGACGCACGATATGGCGACAGCGACGGCGGCCGGTTCAAACCGCGCGATCGCATGTGGGGCGGAGAATTGTCATTGACGCGTCAACTGAGCGGCTCGCAGTGGCTGTGGACGTCCTTGTCGCGCGGATTCAAGGCCGGTGGATTCAATATCGGCGCGGCGGTTCCCGCCGATCGTCGGCAATTCCAGCCGGAGTATCTCTGGACCCTGGAATTCGGATGGAAAGGCAACAGCGCTGGTGAGCGCCAGACCGGCGATGTGAATCTGTTCTACATGCGTCGCGAGCATCAGCAGGTGGCCACTTCCCTCCAGCTCGATCCTGGTGATCCACTGACATTCCTGTTCCTGACTGACAATGCGGCGCGGGGGGAGGCCTGGGGACTCGAAGCTTCGGCGCGCCACCGGGCGACTGAGCGTTTCGAGCTGGCTTCGACGCTTGCATTGATGAGGTCGCGGTATCTCGACTACGATTTCGGGAACCGGAATCTCGATGGGCGCGCCTGGGCGCATGCGCCGGCGTGGAAGTTCTCGATTGCCGCAACCTGGCGTCACCCGGCGGGATGGATGGCGAGGCTGGACTTGTCCGGAGAAGACGGCTACTACCACGACACCAGTCACGACCAGCGTTCCGATGCGCGCCTGCTGACCAACCTGCGCGCGGGTTTCGAGGCCGGACACTGGTCGCTCCATGTCTGGGCGCGCAATCTGTTCGACGAAAGATACCCGGTCCGTGGATTCTACTTCGGCAACGAACCGCCCGATTTTCCGACCACCCTGTACCTGCGCTGGGGCGATCCGCGCCAGCTGGGTATGACCGCAAGAGTTCAATTCTGAGGCAACGCCATGCACATCGCCGTCGAAATGAGTCTGTATCCACTGGTCGGAGATTTCATCCCGCCGATCATCGATTTCATCGAGCGACTGCGCAGGCATCGGGGACTTGCCATCGTCACGAATTCGATGAGCACGCAGGTCAGCGGTGAACTGGACGATGTCTTCGATGCACTGCGCGCGGAGATCGCCGTGACTTTTTCGGGCCCCGGTCGTTCCGTTCTGGTCATGAAGGTTCTGAGCGGCGGTGATTGAATCTGGCACTGCCTGGCTCGCGGCATTTGCCGCCGGCGCGCAGATGGCAAGCCTGTCCGAACTGGTTGCCGTCACGCTGGGACTGAGCTACATCGTGCTCGCGATCCGCCAGAATCGCGCCTGCTGGATCGCAGGTGGCGCGAGCACCGCCGTCTACTTTGCGGTATTCGTAAAGGCTGGACTGCTTCTGCAGGCTGCGCTGCAGGTCTTCTATGTCGTGCTCTCGATCTACGGCTGGCTCGCGTGGCGTGAGGGCGGTGCAACTCCTGCCCGGCCGCGGTCCTGGCCGCTTTCGCGGCATCTGCTTGCCGTCCTCGTGGTCTTGCTGGCGACCGCCGCGAGCACTCTGCTGCTTTCCAGATTCACGGATGCTGCGGCGCCGCTTGCCGACTCGCTGGGGACCTGGGCCAGTGTCGTCGCGACCTGGTTGATGGCGCGTCGCTATCTGGAGACCTGGTTCTGGTGGATGCTGATCGATTCCGGTCTGGCGGCGCTATTTGCGAGCCAGGGTCTTGCATTCACTGCGGGGCTCTATCTGACCTACGGGTTGCTGGCAATCGGCGGCTGGCGTGCCTGGCGTCGCAGCCTGCTGGAGACCGGGTGATGCCGGCGCGCGCTGCGGAAGCGGAACCGGCTCGATTCGCGACCATGGCCGCGGAACTCGGCCTGCATGAGCCGCAGGTCATGGAACTGCGCGGCGGCCTCGCCAATCGTTCATGGCGCTTGCGTGACGGCAGACAGGATTTAGTGCTGCGCCAGGCCGGGCGCAGCGGCCTGCTCGGTGCGGATCGGCATGCAGAACTGGCAATACTGCGCATCGCGGCGGCCGCGGGTCTTGCGCCGGCGATCGTGCTCGCGCGCCCGGCCGAGGGACTGCTGGTCACGCGTTATATCGATGGACGTGTGCTTTCACTTGACGAGCTGCGCCAGCACGCGATGCTGGTGCGGATCGGGAAGTGGTTCAGGGCGCTGCATGCACATTCGCCGCCGCAGGGAATCATAGCCGTCGACTTCGGGGCGCGGGCAGCTCGGTACCTGGATCAGCTCAGTATGCGGCTATCGGCCACATCCCTGGGCAGACTCAGGCAGGGCCTTGAAGAAAAGCGCGCTTCGCTCCCCGCGCCGCGCCGCCTGGTGGCTTGTCATCATGACTTGCATCATCTGAATATCGTCGAGCGTGGCGATGAACTCATCGCGCTCGACTGGGAATATGCGGGTGCCGGCGATCCGGCTGCAGATCTTGCGGCCTGCATCGGTTATCACAGCCTGGATTGGGACCAGACCGAGGCGATACTCGCGGGTTATGGTGACGATTCACGGTCACTGCGCAGCCGGCTGCTGACGCTGGGCTGGATCTTTGATTGTCTGTGGTTCGGTTGGCTGGAAATTGCGTCGCAGCACGGCATCGAGACGGACGCCAGTCGGCGCCAGCTGCTGATCGACCGGCTGCTGCCATGAGCGGTTGCGCGAAGCACCGGGATTACAGCAAGATGGCGCCCCTTCATGGCCGACATCATCATTACCGATCGCGACGGCGGGGAACACCGCGTGGCCGCGCGCGTCGGCGTCAGCCTGATGGAGACGCTGCGCGAGTTCGATTATGGTGTCGCCGCCATCTGCGGCGGAATGTGTTCCTGCGCGACCTGCCATGTCTATGTCGCTGAGCCCTGGCTGGACCGATTGCCGCCGATGCAGGGCGATGAGAAGGAAATCCTGCAGGAACTCGACAGCTTCCGGCCGCGCGGATCTCGCCTTTCCTGCCAGATACCCTTCGAACAGCCGCTGGACGGGCTTCAGGTAGGGATCGCGCCGGAAGAGTAGCCTGGCCGGTTTAGCGTCGCTCCGCCTGACCCGCGACCGCCTGCGCGGCTGCCTCGATGGCTGCGGCATCACCCAGAAAGCGTCGTGGCGCGGCGGGCCGCAGATCCGCGTCGAGCTCATAGAGAATTGGCACACCGGTCGGGATGTTGAATCCGACAATTTCATCGTCACTCATGCCGTCCAGCATCTTGACCATGGCGCGCAGGCTGTTGCCGTGCGCAACTACCAGGATCCGGCGGCCAGCCATCAGTGCGGGCGCAATACGTTGACGCCAGCAGCGGTCGACCCTTGCAAGGGTGTCCTTCAATGACTCGGTCGCCGGCAGTTCGGTCCTGCCGACGTCGCGGTATCGCACATCGAATCCTGGATGCCGCGGGTCGTCTGCGGCCAGCGCGGGCGGCGCGATGTCAAAACTGCGTCGCCAGATCGCGACCTGCTCGATACCGTATTTCTCCGCGGTGGCGGCCTTGTCCAGGCCCTGGAGTGCACCGTAGTGACGCTCATTCAGGCGCCAGTCACGCTCGACCGGCATCCACATGCGATCCATTTCGTCCAGCAGCAACCACAGCGTGCGGATCGCGCGCTTCAGCACCGACGTGAATGCAAGATCGAATTCGTGATCCTGCTCCCGAAGCAGCCTGCCAGCGGCCTGCGTTTCGGCTCGGCCCTGCGCGGTCAAGTCGACATCGGTCCAGCCGGTGAACAGGTTCTCCAGATTCCAGGTGCTCTGGCCGTGCCGGACCAGGACGAGCTTGCGGGACAAATCAGGACTCCACGGCGGGATGAAGGCGGCTTTATATCACAATGACGCGCTGGCCCATGTGCTGTACGCAATGCAAGACCTGCGGCCCATCACTTCGGGCTGCCGCCGGGACGCGTCATAGAAATTGGCGAGCAGCTCGAGATCTAGAATCAGCGTTCGGCCAGGCGCCGCACGGCCTGCAACGCGACCGACAGTGTCGGGAAATCCGCACTGCCCGTGCTGCGCATCTCCTGCACCGTACGACTGAGCCGATCGGCTGCGACGCCGCGATCGGCGAGCCACGCGCGTATTGCGGCCGAGGGTTCCTTACGCTTGCCGCGCGCAATGACCTGATCGCACAGGCGGCGTTGCAGCGAATAGGCCTCCTCGCGTAGCGTTCCTCGCGCTAGCGCCTGCAGGTGACCCGCAACGACGAGGCGTTCGATTTCGCCGCGGATCCAGTCCAGACCGATCGCCGCGCCGAGCCCGAAATAGACCCGCGCCGCATGCAGGATCGGCGCGCGTCTCGCGGCGGCGACCTCGACGATATCCACGCCGGAGTGAATTGCGGCCAGCCCTGCCGCCCTTCGCGCGACCCGGGTCGGTACCCCCTCGACTGAAAATCGTTCCAGGGCCCGCTGATAGCGATCGAACTCGAGCCCCTCTATCAGTTCCGGCAGTTCGCCCATCAACTCCCCGATGCCGGGCTTCAGGCGTGAAACGGCGCGTTCGATGTCGAGATCCCCGCCCAGATTTCGCAGCACCCAGTACGTCAGTGGGCGCAACAGACGCGTCGTTTCATGCGCCATGTCGTATTGCAGTGAGGTCGGGACGCGGTCATCGAGCGCTTCGATGTCAGCCCATAACTCACGCATGCCCGTGACCTCGCGCGCGATGGCGAAGGCGCGCGCAATGCTGCCGATATCCGCCCCGGTGTCTTCCTGCGTGCGGATTGCGAATACCGGTCCCATCCGGTTGACCAGGCTGTTGG
>JBAQWM010000226.1:0-13477 GCA_049298915.1 Steroidobacteraceae bacterium
ACGGGCCGCGCCGGTCTCTGGCTCGGTGGATTCGCCTTGATCGGCCGCAGTCGCTATCTGATCGGGATCGCAGCCCTGGTCGTGCTGCTCAACTGGATCACTTCCACCGGTGATTACGTGCTGTCGACCTGGCTGGTGGAAATCGCTCGCGAGAAGGCCCCCGGGGCACAGGCGGAATTCATCGGTCGCTTCATGGGCAACTACAGTTCCGCCATCGCCCTGGTCGGGCTGCTGCTGCAGTTCGCGCTGGTCTCGCGCATCATCCTGCTCGCCGGCGTGACTCGCGCCCTGATGGTGACGCCGATCGCGTTTCTCGCCGGTTTCCTGCTGATAGGAATCGTGCCGGTATTCGCGCTCCTGCAGTCGGTGCTGGTCATCCAGCGCAGTCTCGACTATTCGCTGCTGAACACTGCCCGCAGTGCCCTGCTGCTGCCGGCCAGCCGCGAGGAGAAATACCAGGCCAGGACCGCGATCGACACATTTTTCTACCGCGGCGGCGACCTGCTTTCCGCGCTCTCGGTCTTCGCCGGTTCGAGACTGTTCGACGACGGGCGCCTGCAGTTCGTGTGGCTGATCGCCGTCCTCAGCGCCACGATGCTGCTGGTGGCGTGGCTGATCGGCCGCGAGTATTCGCGCCGCTACGGCGCGCCGCGCGCCTCGTCACGGCCCGGGGCGTTCTCCGACCTCGGCCCGCGCGCGGTACATGTCTAGCAGCCTGTCGCGGCGCTTCAGCAGCGCGTTGATCTGCCGCGAATGCAGGTAAGTGCCGAGCGTCGCCTGCAGCGTCTCGCGATCGAGGGACGCGAGCCGGGATACCAGCGCCGGCGGCACCTTGATATCGGCGCGATACAACAGCATGGGATTCTTCGTCCACAGTGCGAATGCCCGGCTGTGATCGATCAGCACGAGCATCCAGTCCTTCGTGAATAGCGCGTTCTCCTGCGTACGGTCGGTGTTGTGGATCAGCACGTCGAAGACATTCATCAGGTTGTACTGCGCCTCGGCGCCGCACCAGCCTGAGGGCTGCAGCTTTTGCTCGAGCATGTGGCGCACGTTGATCGAGCCGTCGATCCAGAATTGCAGTATTCCGGTGCGGCTCCGGATTGACCGTCGCACGGTCACCGGAACCAGATCAAGCCCGATCAGGCGATCGAGCCTGTAAGCCGCCATCTCGAATTCAAAGCGGTCGGACTCGTTCAATGCGCGATTGCGGTCGGCGATTCCGAAATCAGTGGAGAGGGTCTTGAAAACAGCGCGCAATTCCACGCCGTCCTTGCGCAATGTGACGCGACGCGGATCGGTGATGCCGGTGTCCAGATCCTCGAATTCGACCACCTCGGCCTCCGCCAGCCACTGCTCGAGCGCATCGTCATCGAGGCCCCCGGGCCGCGGACCGACTGCGCGCGGCGGGACCTCGGGTTGCAGGCGCTGCCCCGGCCGGTCCGAGTAGGCGATGGCCCAGCGGCCGTCCTCCATGACGAACGCCGCCGGCGTGCCCCGGTAAATCGTCTGCAGCATGCCTGCATCGAGCAGGATGACGCGGCCATCGAAGCGGCTCTGCGCCCGGCCCGTCGCCGAGACGGTATGTCCTTCGACCACCCGCGCGACCCCGAGCGCGGCGAGGGCCTGGTCCAGGTTTTCGGCTTCGGTGAGTGGATGGCACAGGGCCTGCCCGCGAAACCAGGTCGGGCCCTTCGGAGTGAAGATTTCCCGATCCTGCATGGCACGCAGCGTCGCCGCATGCTGTTCGGCTCCCCTGGCTGCAAGGGCCTCCGGCCGCTCCAGGAACCCCGGCGGCCGGGCGAGCGCCAGTTCCGTCTCGATCGATTCCCATGCCTGAAGGTATTCGCCGAGCTGCGCATGCAGGGTCTGGTTCGTAGCGTCGAGGCCGAGGCGCGCGACCATCTCCGGGAGCCCCGCATGAACGAACGCCGTGTCGTTGATGGTGAGCAGGAAAGGTTTCGTCAGGAGCCAGGCGCCATACTGACCGGCCGGCGAAAATGCCTGCCGGTGGGCGAAGTAGCCGGCCGGATACATCGCGTCGAAATCGGCCCGCAACACGGCCGGTTCCTGCTGCTGAACCAGCTGCCATGCCTGTTCACGCAACGTGCCGTCCACGCCGCCGGCAAATGCCGCGTATTCGGCGCTGCTGACATAGCGCAGGTCGCCGACGATATTCATCACCTCGTGATTGCCGAGGATCACGTGCACCGCGCCGCCCGCATCCCGGGCCTCGGACTCCAGGCGCATCAGCAGGTCCAGCACCTTGCGTGAGTCCGGCCCGCGGTCCAGCAGGTCGCCCAGGCTGACCAGATGGGTGTCGCCGCCGCGCCAGTGCAGCGACTCGTCGATGACCGCGGTCTCGCGCAGGATCGACAGCAGTTCCTGGTAAGCGCCGTGGACGTCGGCAAACGCGACCACGCGGCGCACATCGTTGAATCGGTATTCGGAATCCGCCGCTGCCGCCAGGCTGACCCAGAGCAGGACCAGGGCCGCGAACAGCAAGTGATGCAGGCTATCCAGGACATGCCTGCGAAACCGGCGCGCTTCATCCGGACGCATGAGGAGTATTATCGACCCTTGTTGCCCGGCCGGCCACACAGGTCACCAGCATGACGACGCTCGCGGGAAAAATCATGCTGCAGCGCAGCCCTTTGTTTCGCGGCCTGCCGGCGGCGGCGCTCGAGCGCATCGCCGCGCTTGCGGTGCAACGCAGCTTCCGCAATGCCGAGGTGGTATTCAGCCAGGGCGATCCGGGAGATGCCCTGTACGCCGTCGTCACCGGCAAGATACGCATCAGCGCCGGGGCTGCCGACGGCAGGGAAATATTCCTCAACATCATGGAACCCGGCGACACATTCGGCGAGATCGCGCTGCTGGACGGCGGCACCCGCACCGCCTCGGCGACGGCAATGGCGGCCTCGGAGCTGGTCTCGATCCGGCGCGAGCATTTTGTCGCGCTGCTCGAGCGCGAGCCGGGCGTTGCAACCGAACTGCTCCGGCTCTGCGGCGAGCGCCTGCGCTGGACCAGCGGCCTGGTCGAAGACGCTGCCCTGCTGGATACTTCCGCGCGCCTGGCGAAACGCCTGCTCGTTCTTGGCCAGATGCACGGCCAGCGGACTGCCGGAGGCACGACGCTTTGCATCTCCCAGGAAGACCTCGCCGCCTTTCTCGGCGTGTCGCGGCAGGCGGTAAACCAGCAGCTGCAGGCGTGGAAGAACCAGGGCTGGGTCAGTCTCGGGCGCGGGGTCGTCATCGTGCGCGATGAGGCGGCGATCGGCAAGGCCGCCCGGGAAAGCTGAGCCGACACGATTATGTCACCTTGCTGCCGGCCATTCGATTGATGACCGCATAATCCTCGCGTAATCGTCCTTCAACAAGACAAGTGACGGGGAGACGTGCGATGAAAGTCCTGCGGCCAACGGTGTCGGTGCGGATCGCCTGCGTAGTCGCAGCCTTGCTGTCGCTTGCTTCCACGGGCCGAGCGGACGATGGAGACGACGAGCAGCGCGACCCGGTGCGCATCAGGATCGAAGCTCCCGATGCCGGAAAGTTCGAGGGACTGACGACCAATTCGGGCTGGTCGCTCGTGCTTCGCATCGAAACACGCGACTCGGTGGCGATCGTCGAGACACCCGAGGAACCGACGCAGCCGGTCGGCAGACGCGAGGCGATCGTGCTCAGCGACCCCGATGGCTGCCTCGACATGCGCCACTTTCCAATCATCCATGCCGGGCGCCCGTACCAGGACTGCAGCGGTCCGGACGAAACCTTCCTCGAATTCACGACCGAGCGCTTCGATACCTTCGATCTGGCCGACTCCAACACCGGCAATTTCCAGGTGCGCGAGCGTCTCGTCGACGACGCATTCGTCAGCGGTGCGCTGCTGAACAAACCGTATCTGCGCAATGCCACCGGCGACATCGTCGCCATGCCCCGGCCGCAGACCGGGGGCGCGCTTCTGGATGGTTATGGTTTCGGGCCGGACGACGACCTGCCGGGGCTCGTGATCATGTCCAATCTCGGTGCTGCGCGCGTGTTTGACGAGAACTTCGATCGCGGGCGGCGCGTGATCCGGAACATGGCCGGATTCGTCAACGGTGTATCGCAGGAGTTGCGGACACGCGATGGCGGCTCCGCGCTGGTGGCGACGCTGCAGATCGCTGCGGGCATGTTCGAGCCGATCGCCCTGTTCGACCTCGACGTCGATGTCGACGGAGTCGACTACCTGCGCCGCATCGACAGCGGAGCGGTCGAGGCGTTCCGGTTCATCGCTGCGCCCGCCAGCGCCGACGAGGTGTTGCGCGATATCACCTCCTCGTATTCGCCGTTCGAGGTCGATCTCACGGTGGTAGTCGTCGAAGGCATCGCGCCGACATTCATCGAGGATCGCAACGGCGACGGGAAGTACACCACGAGCGATCTGAGAAAGATGGGATACCGCGTGCTGTCGAATCCTGCGCGCCTCAAGCTCCGTGTGGAATTCGATCTGGCGGTCACCGAGACGGTTGCCGGCCGCACCTGTCCGCCGCCATCCCTGATCTATCACGACCTCGATGGCAACGGGCGCAACGGCGCCATCACCTGCTCCGGCTCGGGCGGCGCCGCGCGAATTCGGCGTGTGCCGCTGTGATTCGCTCAGCTCCCCCTTGAGCCTGGGCTCGGGATGCCGGCGAGCCGCTCCGCGAGCGCCCGGTCCGGCAGACCCGGGTCGGCATTTTTCCAGCGTCGCAGGAATTCCCGCGCCCGCTCTGCCGCTGCGGTTCCCCGTCCCTGTGCCAGCAGAATCTCCGCTTCGAGCAGCATCGCGCGCGAGCGATCGAGTTCGAGGTCGAGCCGGATGTCGCCCGCGTCGCGCTCCGTTGCGGCCGCGCGCGCCATCTCCAGCGCCTCCGTGAGCCGGCCCGCCGCCAGCAATGCCCGCGCAAGCCCGAGCTTGTAGATCGTGTACTGGTAGCCTGGCAGCGCCTGGACAGCAGCGAGCCCCGCGCTCGCAGCCGGCGCGTCGCCGGATGCCAGGCTCGCGATTCCCTCGAGGTACAGAGCCGCCCTCGTAGCCGCTTCCCGGACCACAAGGGCATCGTGAGGGCTGTCCTGCGGCAGTTCCTGGTTGCGGATTTCGGCAGCGACGCCACGCGCAGCGCGCGCATCGCCGCGCATCAGCAGCATCCTGCCGCGAGCGAACAGATAGCGCGTTGGCGTGCCGGGCGAGCGGGCGACCGCAAGATCGATCAAGCGGCCGGCTTCCGCGAAATTCCCCAGTTCCGCCAGCGCAGCACCCCGATCCGCCAGTGCCATCGCTTCGCGTATGTACTCTCTCTGTATCAGCGGCTCCAGTTCCTGCAGGCGTAACGCCGACGCGGCGAAACGCCCGCCGGCGCGCAGCAACGCGCTGAGATCGAAAGCCGCATCGATCCTGGCGGCTGCGGGCAGGGCGGGATCCGTGCTGAGCGCCAGCAGCAGATCCTCGGCCTGCGGCCAATCGCCCGCCAGCGCTTGCGTGCGCGCGAGCGCGAGGCGCGCGGGAACGAAGCCTGGCTCGAACTCGAGTGCCCGCGTGAAATGCCCGGCCGCCTCCGTCAGCCTGCCCCGCAGCTGCTCGAGCTGGCCCAGGATCGTGAAACCGAATGGGTCGCGGGGCTTGAACTTCAGGTACTGATCGAGTGCGCGCTGCGCATCGTCGTACTTCCCGAGCCGCATGTAGGTCTCGCCCAGATAACTCCACAGATAGTCATTCTGGGGTTCCTGGTCCAGGAGCCGATCGAGCTCGGCGACCGCCGCCGCGTCATCGAAGGCCAGATCGTGGGCGAGCGCAAGCAGCCAGCGCGCCTCGACATCGAATGGAAACTCCTCGAGCATGGCAGTGTAGACCGCCCGGGCGCGGCTGGCGTCGCGCGCGAACAGCGCACGCGCGCCATCGACGTAGAAACGCTCGCGCTTCGTGACGGCTGCGTCTTCCGGAATCCGCTCGAGTGTCGCGAGTCCCGCCTCGGTATCGCCGCCGGCCACTTCCACATGCGCAAGCCGGTAGCGCGCCATGTGAAAGTCCGGGGCTAGCTCAAGCGCGGAGCGAAATGCGCGCTCCGCCGAATGGTAGTCGAATCTGAGAAAGTAACCGATGCCGCCGAGATAGGCCTCGTATGCTGCCATGTTGTTCACGGCGAAATCGGCGGAAAAGCTCGCCACAGTCCCGGTGTGCGGGATGTTGAGACCGCGCTTCGCCATCAGCACCAGGCGCGAGGCCTCGCCCAGCAGGGTCTGCGCGTTCAGGCCATCGGCACGGTGCGGGGCGATTTCGACGCCGCGTTCGACATCCGACAGCCGCGCCGTCAGCAGCAGCCCCTCCGGCACGGACAGGAATTCGCCGGTGATGACATAGTCGATTCCGGCACGCGCGGCGGAACCAAGCACATCGGCACCGGCCGTGGCGGCTTCCTCCTGATCGCGCAGGACGGCACGCCAGCGGGTCGGGGATACGACGATGAGATGACGCGATTCGGCCAGTCCATCCCGGACCAGATTCGCGATGCCCTCGCAGAGCCAGTCGAGCTCCGGGTCGCCGCTGAGATTCCGGAGTGCGGCGACTGCCACGACCGGCTGGGACTTCGGTGCCGGGCGCGTGAACGCGGACCTGGCTGTCGCATCGAAATAACTCGTCCAGGCCGACCAGACGATCGCGCTACTGAATGCCGCGGCGACCGCTGCGGCAACATAGCCGATCCACGGCGAAGTCCGGTTCCGCCGGTCGGATCGCCAGGCAAGCGCCATCACGGGGACAAAGGCGACGGCAATGAGCGTGATCGAAGCGGGCAGCAGCCACGCCGCCACGGGCTTCACGCCCGCGAGCAGCGAGAGCGCCCAGACCAGCAGGCAGGACGCCGCGACATAGATTGCACCGGCAATCACGGCGCGACGTCCAAAGAGCGCCGCAAACCGCCGGCCGGGGCCCGCGGTGGCGACTGCCGAAACCTCGTAGACCCTGACCGGCTCCGTGATGTTCTTGACGGGGCGCGCGCCGACGAATGTGAACTGCGCTTCCAGCCGGTTCCTGACCTGATCGTAGACCGGCGCCGATATCAGGACACCGCCGGGCGTGGCCAGGGCCTGGAGTCTGGCCGCGACATTCACGCCGTCCCCGAACAGCGCCCCCTCTTCTTCGATGACATCGCCGAGATTGATCCCGATGCGCATCGCCATGCGCCGCCCTGCGGGCAGCGGTTCGTTCTCCGCGGCGATGCCGCGCTGGATCGCCTGCGCGCAACGAACGGCGTTGACCGCGCTCGGGAACTCCGCCATCAGGCTGTCGCCGACGCTGCCGAATTCGCGCCCGCCGTATTCGGCGACCAGCCGGTCGAAGATGGACCGGCGGAGTTTGAGCGCGGTGAGCGCGGACTCCTCGTCCGCGCCCATCAACCGGCTGTAGTCCACCACGTCCGCGGCGAGAATCGCCGCGATCTTGCGGTCGTGCCCGCGCATCACGCGCCTTCCGCCCGGTCAGCCTGGACCATTGCGTAATTGTGCGCGGCACACAACCGCGGGTTCAGGACTTCGATATTGCCGCCCCAGTCGCCACCGAAATGAAGACGAGATCGCCGGACAGATTCTAACGCTCGATGATGATGATCGGATCCTCCGGGATGGTACCGGCAATCGTCGCCGTGTACTTGAAGGTTTCCTCCCTGTAGGTATCGCAGATTTTCAGGGCCTTGCCATCCTTTGGATCCACCTGAAATTCCCTCTGCGGGACACCGTCGATGCAGAGTGCATCCCGGGATTGCTGGCCGTCCTTGTTGATTTCAACCTTCAGCGGCTTGCCCGATCTGTTGATGAATACAACTTCGTCCTTGGAAGACACCCGAAACTCCGAAACGGTCCTGCCATCCTTCTCGTCCACCTTTATCTTCAGATTTGCCATGGTCGTTCTCCCCGCTTCTAGAAGCTTGTTCTGATTTCTCCCAGTTCCGGCGCGGCACGCATCAGCTTCTCCGGATATCCCAGCTCCTGTGCGCGCCGCGCATGCACGAGCGCAGTCGGCACTTCACCGAGACCGAGCTCGGCGAGCGCGACATAGTAGTAAACGTTATTGTCGCTTTCCCCTTCGGCCAGCGCGATGCCGATGCATTGCCGGGCACGGTCACGGTCGCCGAGCCGCGTCAGATAATACGCCGCTTGTGCCTGGTTGACAGCATGCCGCGGATTCACCACCAGTTCGCCGTCGACCAGCTCGAGCGCGCGGCGATAAGCCTGGCTGGCCTCACCGGCCCGGGACCCGAAGTACTGCGCGTCCGCGAGATTCCCCCACAGGCGGTGATCGGCCGGGGTGATCTCGATCGCCTTGCGGAACATCTCTGCTGCCTGATGATAGTTGCCGAGGTAGTAGTGCACGATGCCCGTATTGGAGTAGCTCGACCGGCGCGGCTCCAGCGCCAGCGAGCGCGCGAAGGCTTCCGCCGCCTTGTCGAAGTTGCCCATATAAAGGAATGCGCCGCCCAGGTTGTTGAACGTGGTGGGGTTGTCGGGCGCGAGGACGGTGGCCCGCTCGTAGGGGGCGATCGCATCCGGCGCGCGCCCCTGCGAGAGCAGGAAGCTGCCAAGCGCAACGTGCGCCGCGTCGTAGCTCGGCTGCGCGGCGATGGCATGTTCATATGTGGCTTTTGCCTCGCCCGTCTTTCCGCCTGCGGCGAGCGCGTCGCCGAAGCCGATCAGCGCGTCGGGCGACCGGGGCACCAGCGCCAGTGCCTGCCGGAAGGAGGCCTCGGCTGCCGCCGCATCGCCCGTCACGAGACGCAAGCGGCCGAGCGCCATGTGCACTTCCTGCGCGGAACTGTCGAGCGCACCGGCTTTGGCGCAGGTCGCCTCGGCGCTCGCGACATATGCGGGCATCCGTTCCAGGGCGAAGCGCTCGACGAGTGTTTCGCACAGCCCGGCCTGCGCGCGGCCAAAGCCCGGCTGCTCCGCGAGCGCCCGGTTGAACAGCGACTCCGCCGCCAGGATCGTCCTCGCGCTCTTGGCCTGGCGCAGGTATGCAAGACCCTGCAGATAATAGTCATACGCGCTGCCGCTGCCGCCGGTCGGCCGTGAGGACGAAGCTTCGCTCGGTTTGCCCAGCATCAGTTCCAGCGCTGTGATGAGCTGCGCGGCGATGTCGCTTTCCACCTTGAACAGGTCCATCGACGGCAGCTCGAATGTGTTGGACCAGCGGTTGGAACCGCTGCTGCCGTCGACCAGCGCGGCCGTGACCCGGATGCGATCCGCCAGTCGCTTGACGCTGCCCTCCACCACGTAGCGCACGCCGAGCCTGCCGGCGATCTCCCCGATGCCCAGGTCCTTGTTCTTGAATGCAAAGGCGGAGGTCCGCGCCGCAACGCGCAGTTCGGTGATCTTGGTCAGGCGGCTCGCCAGTTCGGCGGAAAGCCCGTCGCCGAGATAATCATTCAGCGGATCGCCACTCATGTTTACGAATGGCAGGACCGCGATCGAATTCGGCGCAGGTTCAGGGGCCGACGAGCCGAGCAGGTAGCCGACGCGCTGGCCAGCGGCCGACTCCGAAAGTTCGCGCCACGCCAGGCCGAGCGTGAGGGCCAGCGCGAGCGCCAGGATGCCGGCCGCCGCCAGACGCACCGGCCGTGAAGCGATGCGCGCGAGGGTGGCCGAAATCCGCCCGGCGATGCCGGGCGGCTCGGCGGGGAGCACCGCGAAGGTCCGCACCGGCTCAGGGACATCCTCGACCTGGCGCGCGCCGGCAGCAATGAACCTGGCCGGCAGCCGCAGATGAACCTGGTCGTAGACCGGCCCGGATATCAGCACCCCACCCGGTTGCGCCAGCGCCTGCAGCCGCGCGGCCACATTGACGGTATCGCCGAAGGCCGAGCCGTGCTCCTCGATGACATCGCCGAGATTCACGCCGATGCGCAGCTGCATGCGCCGTGCCACCGGCAGCGGCAGATTGTCAGTCTCGATGCGCTGCTGGATCACAAGGGCGCATTGCACCGCATTCACGGCGCTCGGAAATTCCGCCATCAGGCTGTCGCCGACACTGCCGAATTCGAGTCCGTCGAATTCCCCGACCAGTT
Source organism: Steroidobacteraceae bacterium (assembly GCA_049298915.1). GTDB lineage: Bacteria > Pseudomonadota > Gammaproteobacteria > Steroidobacterales > Steroidobacteraceae > SCUD01. Next base: position 10,074 of record JBAQWM010000226.1, read on the forward strand.
CCGAGAAGGCGGCGTGCCGAATCTTGAAAGTGGCGAGCGTAGCTTCCTCGTCCGCCTCCATCAGCCGGCTGTATTCGACGACATCGGCCGCCAGGATGGCGGCGAGTTTCCGGCTATCCTTGACCACGTGCCCGCGTGCTCCCGGGCCGAGTATAGGCGCGGGCCGCGGGCGCGCAAATTGCGCCGCTCGGCTAACCGGTCGGCGATGCCGACCTCGCAGGCGCCGCCGCGGCGCTGGTCGCGATCGTGACATTCTGGCCCGGGCGCAGACGCTCGCCGCCGCGCACCACGATACGATCGCCGGCGGCGAGATCTCCGGTGATCGCGACGCGCTTCGAGTCGCCGTTGCCGAGGTGTACGGCGACACGCTCCGCAATATCGCCCTCGCCGACCCGGAATACATGGGCGCCATCGGCCCGCACGATGATTGCATCGCGCGGCACGATGATCGCGACGCTCGCCTGCGCCGCTGGCAGCTCGACGCGCACCGCCGATCCGATGGGCCAACCGGCATCGGTGAGCGCCACCCGCACCTCCAGCAGCCGCGACCGCTCGTCACCGACCGGCACGATTGCGCGGATCCTGCTCTCGGTCATTTTTGCGGCTCCATGAACGGTCACGAGCTGGCCGACCGCCAGGTGTCCGGCCTCGGCAACCGGGGCACGGGCGACGACCTCGACATTCCCGGTGTCCATCAGCCGCACTACTTCGGCGCCCGCCGACACGAACTCGCCGAGCTGGCGGAGGCGCTCGACGACGTGGCCCGGAAACGGCGCGCGAATCACGGCACGGTTGATCAGGTGCCGGGTCAGGTCGCGTGCCGCGCGCGCCTGTTCCAGTTCGTGCCGCGACATCGCATGGCGCGCCGCGGCTTCATCGATCTGGCTCTGCGATACGATGCCGGGCGGCAACGCTGTCAGCCGCGCGTGCTGTGTATCGAGCAGGTCGACATTGGCACCGAGTCGCGCGAGCGCAGCATCATCCTCGCGCAACTGCAATTCCAGCGTGCGCGTGTCGACGCGTGCGAGCGGCGCGCCCTTTGCGACACGCGCGCCGGGCTCGGCGACCCAGTCGAGCCGCCCGGTCACCTCGGCGGCGAGCCGCGCGTCATTCCTGCTGACGACCGTGCCGGTCCTGCTGACCTTCGAATCGAGCCTTCCTTCGCTGGCGCGCGCGACCGCTACCGGCACGGGCGGCGCCTCGCGTTGGCTCTGGGCCGCGCCGATCGTCGGGAGGAGAATGGCCAGTGCGGCCGCGGCCCCGCAGCCGGACAGCAGTTTCCCGATGCGGTTCAGATCCATCAGAGTGCCTCCTCGATCGCGCGCTGCGGCCCGGCCGCCACTTCACTGGCCCCTGCGGGTTCGCCGAGGCGCAGCATCGCCGGCAGCAGCAGCAGCATGAAAAACGTGTTGACGAGCATTCCGCCTGCGATGACCGTCGCCAGACCGCGGTAGAGCGCCGCACCCGGACCCGGCACGATGACCAGCGGCAACAGACCGAACAGCGTCGTCAGCGAGGTCGCCAGGATCGGCCGCGTGCGCTCGCCCAGGGCCGCGCGCACCGCGTCCCGGCGTGTCAGTCCCTCACGTTCGCTGGAGCGGGTACGGTCTACCAGCAGGATCGCGTTGTTGACGACGATGCCCATCAGGATGATGAATCCGACCATCGTCAGGAGATCAAGCGTCTGCGGCGTGAACAGGTTCAGGAGCCGGATCGCGATCACCCCGCCGAAACTCGCCAGCGGCACGGTCAGCATCACGAGCGCGCTGTCGCGGACGGAACGGAACAGCGCCGCCATCAGCAGGAACAGCACCAAGAGCGCCAGGCCGATATTCACGCGCATGTCGGCAAGAGCCGTCTCCAGGCTGCCCGCATCGCCCGCGTAGCGGATGCCGCCGTCCGCCGGCAGCAGCGGCCGGATCAGCGGGCCGATGTCCTGTTCGATGCGGTCCATCGCCTGCTGCAGCGACATGCCGGGCGGCGCGATCACATTGAGACCGATGGTCCGGCGGCCATCCACGCGCCGCAGTCCCGTCGTGCCGACCGTCGGCTCGATCGCGACCAGTTCCCCGAGCGGCACGACGCCGCCCGCCGGCGTCGCCACCGGAACGGCCGCCAGCGCATCGGGGCTGTCCCAGCCCTTGGCTCGCAGGATCATGTCGAGCCGGCGTTCGCCGTCGAAGTGCTCGCCGACCCAGATGCCATCGCCCAGCGAGCGCACCACCGTCGCGACATCGGCGCGGGTCCAGCCGGACTCGCTGATGCGCCGGTCATCCGGTATCAATCTGAGCTCGGGCTCGGAGAGTTCCAGGTCCTGGAATGACCGCACCTCCGCGCCGGGGAGTTTTTCGGTAAGCAGATCCTGCGCGGCGCGCGCGGCCCGGAGCAGCCCGTCGAAATCCGCGGACTGCAGCCGCACCTCGATATTGCGCCCGTCGCCAAACCCGCCGAACAGGTTGCCCTGCTGTGAGAACACCTCCAGGTCCGGGAATCCGGTCGTGATCTCCTCCCGCACCAGGCGGCCGAGATCGCCGATCTTCGCGGCGTCGAGCGGCCGCACGCCGATCGCGCCGCCGCCCGGGAATATGAGGATGTAGTAATTCTTGAGCGCGGGCTCTTGCTCGCCCGCCATGTAGGGCGCGAGCCTCTGGACCATCGGCTGGACGACCTCGCGGTCGATCGCGTCCACATTCATGCCGGGCGGAAACTGGAAGAATCCGTCGATCGCATCGCGCTTGACCGGCGGCAGGTAGTCGATCGGCGGCAGCAGCAGCCAGGTAAGCAGGACCGGAATTCCCAGCAGCGCACCGATCGTCGCGTTCCTCATGCTGCGCGAATCGGTAAGCGCGACCACGCGGTCGCCGAGTTGCCTCTGCCAGCCGCCCTGCCCGAGGCGTGTGCCGGGCCGGAGCCAGCGCGCCGCAGCGACCGGCAGCACGGTCATCGCCATGACCAGCGACACCGCGACCGAGACCGCGATCGTCAGCGCCAGATCGGCGAACAGCTGGCCTTCGGTGTTCTCCATGAACATGACCGGCAGAAACACGATCACCGTCGTCGCGGTGGATGCGACCAGTGCGGGCCAGACATGACGCGCGCCCTCGAGCGCGGCCGCGGCGGCGTCCAGCCCGCGTTCGCGGCGCGTGACGATGCTCTCGAGCACAACGATCGCCCCATCCAGCGTCATGCCGACCGCAAAGGCGATACCCGCGATCGAGATCACATTGAGCGTATGACCGCTGACAAACAGCACGACGATCGTCGTCAGCAGTGACACCGGAATGGCGAGGCCGACCAGCAGCGTCGCGCGGAACCGCCGCAAAAAGAGCCACAGCACGCATACCGCCAGCAATACGCCGAGCAGCAGGTTGCCCGATACCATGCCGATCGCGCGGTTGATGAAC
>JBAQWM010000227.1:0-7289 GCA_049298915.1 Steroidobacteraceae bacterium
AGCGATTCCAGGCGCTTGCGGCAGCAGGCCCAGTCATTGCTCGGAGTTCCATCCGGCAGCAACCAGGTTCAGGATCGCCGCGGATCGTCGTTCGCCGGTGCGCCGTTGTCCATGCGGATCAGGCAACGGTTCGCTCGATGACAGTGCAGACCGCGGCGATCGCCTTGCCGCGCGTCGTGGAACGGCGCCAGGCTGCGCCGATCAGGCGCGCTGGCGAGGGCGGCGCGAATGGCCTGAGTGCAACATTGCGCGCGGCCCCAAACGGACCCTCGGCCGCGAGCCGCGGCAGCAGCGTGAGACCCAGACCGGCGGCGACCATCTGCCGGAGGGTCTCGAGACTGGTCGCGCTGAAATCCTGCTCTTCCGTGCCGGTCTCGCTGCACACCTCGAGCGCCTGGTCCCGCAGGCAGTGACCATCCTCGAGCAACAGCAGTTGCTCGCCCGCGAGATCGGCGGGCTTCAGGCGGCGGCGGGCCGCGAGCGGGTGACGATCCGGCATGGCGACCAGGAAGTTCTCTGCGAACAGCGGGCGCGTCTCGAGACCGTGCGTGTCGGAGGGCAGCGCCAGCAGCGCGAGATCCAGTTCGCCTTCCGTGACACGCGCGATCAGTGGTGCAGTCTGGTGCTCATGCAATATCAGCTGCAGCTTCGGCAGTGCACGCCTGAGTCTCGGTGCGATGCGTGGCAGCAGATACGGGCCGAGCGTGGGGATCAGCCCGATCTTCAGTCTTCCTCCGAGCGGATCCTGGCTGGCGCGCGCGAGGGCGCGAATGTCCTCGGCTTCGCGCAGCATGCACCGCGCCCGCTCGACCACGGCCTTGCCGGCCTCCGTCAGCGCGATGCGCCGTGGCTGGCGTTCGATCAAGGTCACGCCCAGGAACGCCTCGAGCTTCCTGAGCTGGGAGGAAAGTGTCGGCTGGCTGACATTGCACTTGCGGGCTGCCCGGCCGAAATGCCGGGTTTCCGCCAGCGCCACCAGGTACTGCAGGTCGCGGAGATTCAGGGAACACCGATAGATTTCATGTATCAATCACATGATAACAATTGGTGGCTGCCATTCCCGATGCGGCCGGAGATCAGGCGCGATTCGCATCGGTGGGGATTTTGCAGCGCATCATTGCTTAAGCCGGGGGCGGCGCGGCAACATGCCCCCCCACGCGCCCCGAGAGGCGCGACCAGCCAATAGCCATGAGGGGGAAGCATGAACCTGAAGATCATCCTGATCGGCGGCGTGGTCTATTACGCCGCGCAATGGATCGTGGGTGCAGTGACCGGGCCGCTCATCCATAACGGCATCCTGGTCGAGGCCTACGAAGCAACCGCCAGTTTCTGGCGACCCGAGTTGACTCAGAAGCCACCGGACATGGCGGCATTGCTTCCGATGTGGATCACGACCGGCCTGATCGGGGCCTTTCTGTCGGCCGCGGTCTATGACTGGATACGGCCGGCGCTCGCGGGTTCCGGCTGGCAGCGCGGGCTCAAGTTCGGCGTGATTGCCCTCGTGTTCCATGTGGTCGCGACGCTCGGCATGCAGGGCGTGTTCAACCTCCCCGTCAGGATCTGGATGTGGTGGAGCCTCGAAGCCGCCGCTTACCTGCTGGTGGGTGGCATCGCGCTCGGCTGGGTGGTGCAGAAACTCTCTCCGGCCAGGAACTAGGCGCCGGCATTGAATGGCCATGGTCCGACGCGGACCGGGGCCTTTTCTGTTGCCCGATTCTGGAATGGGACCATGAGCCTGGATCGCCTGGATTCGAGATACCCGTCCAAGCGCGCGCTGATTACCGGCGCCGCGAGCGGCCTGGGCCTGGCGACGGCCGGACTCCTGGCCGCACGCGGCTGGCGGCTTGGCCTGCTCGATCGCGATGCGGATGCACTGGCAGCAGCCGCTGTGGAGCTGCGGACCGGGGGCAGCCCGCTCTGCGAAATCCATGCGGTGGACACTACCGACGAGACGGCCGTGAAGTCCGCGGTCGACAATTTCGCGGCGCGTTGCGATGGGCTGGATCTGGCCATGAATTCGGCAGGAGTCGCGGTTGCCGGCAGCCTGCTCGAGACGCCCGCGGCGGACTGGGACTGGATCGTGAATATCAACCTGCTGGGCGTCGCGCATTGCTGCCGGGCGGAACTACCGCAGCTGGTCGCCTCAGGCGGCGGCATCGTCATCAACATCGCGAGCGCCGCGAGCTTCGCCTGCGCCGGCCGGATGGGCGCATACAATGCCTCGAAAGCCGCGGTCGTCGCACTTTCGGAGACGCTGTACCAGGAATTCGCGGATCGCGGGGTGCATGTCGCGGTGGCCATGCCGGGATTTTTCCGCACCCGGCTGATGGACCGGGCACGGGCGCCGGCCGACGCTGCAAAGTTCGCATGGAGGATGATGGAAGCCTCCAACCTGGAGGCCGATGCCGTTGCGCGTGAAATAGTCGCGCGCGCCGCAGCGGGCGCGACGCACATCGTGCTGCCCGCGCGCTATCGCTGGCTGTGGCGCTTCAAGCGCCTCGCTCCAGGGGCATACTTGCGCTGGATGACGTCATTGCAGAGGCGCTACGCCCGGCATGCGGCCGCGCGTCGCGTCGCAAAGTGAGGGTCGCATGTATCTGCTGATGAAACTGCTGCACATCGTCGCTGTGATCGCCTTTCTCGGCAATATCACCACCGGGATCTTCTGGCACATGCACGCCGCGCGCAGCCGTGACACGCGGCTTCTCGCCCACACGGTGGAGGGCATCATCCGGAGCGACCGGCTGTTCACGATACCCGGCGTGGTCGTGATCATCGTGACCGGCGTCGTAGCGGCGATCATCGGGGGGCTGCCATTGCTGCGCACCGGCTGGATCCTCTGGACGCTGCTGCTGTTCGGGGTTTCGGGTTTCGCCTTCATGACTTTCGTCGCACCCCTGCAACGGCGCATGCTGGCATTGGCGCAGGCTGGAATATCGGGGAGTTTCGACGATGCCGGGTATGCGGGTGTCGTAAGACGCTGGGAAATCTGGGGCGCAGTGGCGCTCCTGACTCCGGCCGCCGGCCTCGTGCTGATGGTGCTGAAACCGGCGCTGTGAGCGGCCGGCGCTGCCGCAAGGCTAGTTGAGTTCGCGCAGCGAGTCGAGCGTCGTCTGGCGCAGCGTGTCGATCGCTTCGTCGACGCGCTGATATGCGACATCGTCCTCGGTCAATCTGGCCAGGTTGGCGTTCCAGACCGTTCTCAGCTCGCCGGCGTCCCGGATGACAGCCGGCGGCATCAGGGCAGCCAGATCGGTGATCGTCAGCACATCGGCCCAACCCATGTGCGAGTCCCCGCGCTGGTCGCCCTCGGCATAGCGGGCGTAGAAGATGATCTGCTGCAGCGAGCCGATTTCGGTGAGCAATTCGAATCCGGCAGCCCGGATATTGCGATTTCGCTCGGTGCGCTCATTGCGCCAGGTGTTGTATCCGAGCGCTGACAGCGCAATGACGAGACTGATCAGCGCCACCATGTTGTTGCGTAGCTGTTCGCGTATGCCCGGCATGGCCCGATGTTAGCGCAACGGCGAAGGCGCTAATATTGCAGCCGGTAACCGGGAAAGCCATGGCCAGGCTCGAGGACAAGGAAAATCGCGGGCTTCCGCCGCCGCCTGCCGCGACAAGGCGGAGCGCAAATCCGTGGAAGTTTTCCGAAACCGCGCGCAAGCAGGAACCACCACCCGAGCCGGTCGGCGAGGAACTGATCGAGGAATTGTTGCGGCATGCGCCCCACGACGAGCCGGAGTTGCGGGAGCAAGAGCCGCCGCCGCCAGCCCGGCAGCGCACCGGACCCGGGTTGTGGTTCCTGATCATCGCGGGCATCGTGATTCTGCTGGCGATCCGCGTTTTCTTCGAAGCGCGCGAAGATCGCGACTGGACGAAACTGGTCGGGCCGCTGGTGCTGATTGCATTCATCGTGCATGGCTGGTGGCGGGCGCGCCAGCGCCGCGAGGCGGACAAATCTAGGGAGGACTGAGCGCGAGCTTCCAGACCAGCGTCTGGTTGTTGGCCGGCATCCGGTGGTCGGCCTGGAGGGCGAAGCCGATGCCGCGGGCGAGCTTGTCCACCGCCTCGAAAGCCCGAATGCCGCTGGCCGGGTCGCGCGCATGCAGCATTTCGTCGAAGGACGCGTTGCTTTCGGAGGTGTGCTTGCCGGCGTAGCGGAACGGGCCGTAGATCGCGAGTACGGCTCCGGGCTTCAGGATCGGCGCGACATTGGCGAAGAACGCCTCGATCTCCGGCCAGCTCATGATGTGCAGGGTATTCGCCGTGAATACCCCGTCCATTCGCAGCACATCCCATGGCGGTTGCGTGACATCGAGTTCAACCGGCGCACGCAGGTTCTCCGGGCCCTCGTGCACGATGCGCCTGCGCAGGCCGGGCATCTCGCCGGCACGTTCGCTGGGATGCCAGACCAGCCAGGGCATTTCCTGAGCGAAATGCACGGCATGCTGGCCGGTGCCGCTGCCGATCTCGAGGATCCTGGTGCAATCCGCGAACGCCTGCCGCAGGACCTCGAGTATCGGTCCCTTGTTGCGCTCACAGGCTTCGGAGTGCGGCAGCATCGGTGAAATATCGCGCAGTTCTCTCATCCGAGCGCGAGACCCCAGGCCATGACCAGCAACAGCAGCGCCATCAGCCCGGCCGCCCACTGCAGGCCGGTCCGCCCGGGGGCCGGCATTCGCAGTCGCGCGCAAATGGCGCCGGTACCCGCGCCGACCACGAAGCCCGCAAGATGCGCGAGCAGGTCGGTATTCTCCCCGCCGGTGCCGGTGAATGCGAGCAGCGCAATGCCGCCGATCAGCGGAGCGGACCTGCGCATCCAGGGCGACCAGTTCCTCATGTGCCGGCGCCAGCCATAGGCGGCGACCAGGCCAAGCGCCGTGAATACCGCCGTGGATGCGCCCAGCAGGTGATGATTCGGCGGGTGCAGCAGGGCATCGACGCCGTACGCGAAGCCGCCGCCGACCAGAATCAGGAGCCAGGCGATGCCGGGCCCGAACAGACGCCCGGCGGGATAGCCGAACAGCGCGCCGAAGGCGAGATTGGACAGCAGGTGCGGCAGGTCAGCGTGCAGTGTCAACGCCGTGAGCACGCGCCAGGCCTGCCCGCGTTCCAGGAATCCCGCGTCGAGCACGCCCTCGGTGCGCCAGTTCTGCTCGCCCAGATGCAGGACGGTGGCGAGCGTGACCGCGATCAGGATCAGCGCATAGCCATACACGCCATACAGGGCATGCGGATGATTCGGCCATACGACGGGCGCTGCGGGCGGGCGGCGGTTTTCGCGCAGGTAATGCTGAAGCTCGAATGCCGCCCGGGCATGATCGGCGGCTTCCACCCACAGGCTGGAGCCGTCGACCGTGGTGCGCCGCTCGTAGGGGATGCCGACCGAGTCGAGCACCAGCGCGCAGTCGGCGCAGACAGAGGCCGAAAGCTCGCTGGTGAGGGGAATCCTTGATACGACCGCGATCATGGGAACTTCACTACATGGTGCCTATTCGAAAGGTATCAACTAAAGTAATGGCCATGTACGCGGAAAAGCGCAAGCAGCACCCGCCGCGCGATGAGCAGCTCGGCCGCTGGATACTCGGCGGGCTGGCCCTGGTAGCGATCGCCATCGGTATCTGGTTCTGGCAGAAACGGCAATCGGCCGAGGACCTGGCGCCGGTCGCCGACCCGGTGGTCGCGACCGATGAATCGCGGATTCTCCATCCGATGGACGCAGCCCAGGATGACGGTGCAGCCCTGACGGCGCCGGACCGCATTGCGGCGCTGGTCGGCGCGGCACGATTCGCGTCCATGTTTGTAGGCGAGGACATCGTCAGGCGCATCGTCGTCACCGTCGACAATCTGCCGCGCCAGAAGGTCGCGACGCAGCTGTTGCCGGCGCAGCCACCCACGGGCAGTTTCGTCGCCGTCGGCAGCGAGGACCAGATGGTCCTCGGAGCGGCGAATTTCGATCGTTATGCAGCCTGGATCGAGCTGGTCGACTCGCTGGACCCGGACGCGACATTCAATCTGTACCGGCGCCTCTACCCCGAGTTTCAGGTCGCATACGAGAGCCTCGGTAACCCCGACGGCTATTTCAACGACCGCCTGGTCGAGGTCATCGATCATCTGCTGGCGACGCCCGAGCCGCCGGCCACGATCGCGCTTGCGCGACCCAACGTGCTGTACGAATTCGCCGATCCCGCACTCGCGGCGGAATCGGCAGGCCGCAAACTGCTGCTACGCATGGGCCCGGGCAATGCGGCGCGCGTCAAGATGAAATTGCGCGACATGCGCGACCGGATCGCCGCGAAGAATCGCTGAGCGGCCCTGGTCCGAAGCTTCAGGCCGCTTTCCTTTCCCTTCAGTCGCCAGGCAGGGACTTCCAGACGCCTTCCCGGCGCGGATCAGCGCCGCCCCCGAGCTGCCCGTTCTCGAGCACCAGCACCCCGTGCAATCCCGATTCCTCGCCGCGGCCGGGCTTGATCGTCACGCCGCGCCGGGCGAGACCGTCCGTGACTTGCGCCGGGAACTTCGACGCCTCGCCGAAATATTCGTCGCCACGCGCGATCACATTCGGGAGTTCGATCGCCTGCTGCATCGTCAATTCCCAGGCCAGCATGCCCACCAGCGTCTTGGCGTTGTAGGCGAGGATCGCCGATCCGCCCGGCGAGCCAAGCGCGGCGACCAGCCTGCCCTCGCGATCGAGCACGATGACCGGCGACATCGAGGAGCGCGGACGCTTGCCGCCCGCAACGGCATTCGCGACCGGTTGCCCGTCGATGACCGGCCGGTAGGAGAAATCGGTGAGCTGGTTGTTCAGCATGAAGCCGCCCACTGCGCGCCCGGAGCCGAACAGCGATTCGACCGTGGTCGTCATCGACGCCACATTGCCCGCGGCGTCAATCGCCACGAAATGGGAGGTACCCATAGTCTCGTTCGTCGCGTCGGGGCCGCGCAGGATCGGCGCAGGAGAACCTGGAGCAGGAGCAGGACCGGCGACTGCCCCGATCAACGCGGCTCGCAGGACGATGTAATCGGGGTCGAGCAAGCCGGCGACGGGCACCTCGACGAACGCGGGGTCGGCGACATAGCGGTCGCGGTCGGCATACATCAGCCGGCTTGCCTCGGTGAACAGATACCAGGCAACTGGATCATCCGGCTTGCGCAGTGCGATGTCGGTGCGATCGAGTATCGCAAGCAACTGCAGCAGCGCGACACCCGAAGAGGGCGGTGGCGGCACGCAGACGACATAGACCAGGAACGGCCCGCACAGAGGATCGCCGACGCGCGGCTGATAA
>JBAQWM010000228.1:0-4528 GCA_049298915.1 Steroidobacteraceae bacterium
GTCGAGTCCACCGCGATCCTCGGCCCGACGGCGCATCACATCGCGGCGCAGACCAACACGGTGGATTTCCAGGTGTGGATCGCGGAGGGCGAGCGGCCGTTGCCGCTGCGTATCGTGCTGACTTACAAGAATGACCCGGGCCAGCCCCAGTTCCGGGCGCTGTTCCTCGACTGGAACAAGACGCCGGAGCCGGCCGCCGATGCATTCGTTTTCACGCCGCCGAAAGACGCGCACAAGATCTTGTTTGCGGTGCAGGGGCCGGCCGCCCAGGCCGGCGCGCCAGCCGCTGAACCGACAGGAAGCCAGCCATGAACACCCGATTGAAGCCAGTGACCCGGATTGCCGCTGCGATCGCAATCGTCATGCTTGCGCAACTGGGAGCGGTCGACAGTCTCGCCCAGAGCAAATCGCGGTCCGGCGGCGGCGGATCTGCATCGAAAGGCAGCTATTCACGGCAAGGCAGTGCTTCGAGCGGCAGCTTTTCGAGCCGCAGCGGTGGGCAGGCGTCCTCCCGTCAGGGCAGTGGCAGTGCCTCGGCCAGCCAGGGAAGCCGTCAGCAGTCTGCAAGTTCCGCGCAGAGCACCGCGTCGACCAACCAGTCGAGCCGCCAGCAAACGGCGTCCTCGACGACATCGGCCAATCAGTCAAGCCGGCAGCAGTCGGCAAGTTCCGCGCAGAGCACAGCGTCGACCAACCAGTCAAGCCGGCAGTCGACCGCGTCGACGACGTCGTCCTCCAATCAGGCCCAGCGACAGGAAACCTCCACTACCAATCAGGGGCAGCGACAGGAAGCGTCGAATGAGAATGTCGAGACGCGACAGGCCGGGGCCACGGAGCGTTCGGAGAACTATTCCGAAGCCTATGCCTCGGGCGGCGGCTACTATGGCGGCGGTGGCTACTATTATCCGCCGCCTCCGCCGCCTCCGCCTCCTTACGGCGGCTACTACTACGATGACGATGACGACGAAGCCGCCGCCCTGGTCGCGGGCGTCATTATCGGCGCCGCCGTCGCGTCGTCCGCACAGAGTTCGTCGACGACCACTACCACCACGACGACTGCACCTGCACCGGCGCCTACGACCACCGTCGTGTACGCTCAGCCACCTCCGGCCAATGCGCAACTGCCCTGCAACCCGGACGTCACCGTCAAGAACGGGGTCACGTACTACCAATGTGGCCAGACTTTCTACATGCAGGCCTATGGCAGTTCCGGACCGATCTATATGCCGGTGCCGCCGCCCGGGTGAGGCGATGGCCGCGCGGCGAAGGCGATGCTGACCGGCTGCACGATGAATGTATTCCGCTCGCTGACTCTAGCGGAAGAGCCCGTCGTCCAGGATTGAGCCCTTCCCGATCGGCCGGCCGAGCGCTATCCAGACGCTCCATGCGCCGGACGTCCCGCCGATGCCCAGCGTGAAGGTGCCGAGCGGCGTCGGGCCGGCGAGATAGGCCGATGCACCGTAGACTTCATCGTCCTCCACCAGGAAATCCACGCGGTCGTAGAGTCCGGCGGCCTGCACGCCGAATCCGCCATAGATGGCCTGGTTCTTGATCGGGACGAGTTCCTTCAGGCGCCAGAGGAAACTCGCCTGCGCCAGCCAGTACTCTCTCACTCGCAACTCGTCGTGCTGAAAGGCCGGCAGGGTCCGCGGCCCGCCGAGCGAGAACGCGCGATCGCCCGGCAGGTTGTCACCGAGGTCGGCTCCGCCCGCGAGACTGATCCACATCAGGTTTTTGCCGATCGGGACCGCCGTGCGGAATGCCGCCTCGATGCGTTCCCAGTCGCGATCGGAACCCAGCGATTCATCCATCTTCTGGTATTCGATCGCCGCGGCGATGCCGCGGGTGGCGAAAGTGGCGGCATCCCTCGAGTCATACCGGAAACCCGCCGTCAGCCCGGCGTCCAGAAAATTGGCTTCCGGCAGCGCGGTCAGGCCGGTCTGTACCCTTGCCCGGCGTTCGCTCGCGACGTATCCGGCGCGCAGTTGCGCGGCGCGCGAGAGATTCCAGCCGGTTTCGACACGGCCGCCATAGTCGACGAACCGGTATGTGGCCACATGGTTGCCGTCCGCGTAGAGATTCTCCGCGGACCGGCTCGCAAAGAGGCCGGGCTCCACGAAGAATCGCTGGGCGACGTCGATCGGCTGGTAAAGGCTCGACGTGATCAACGATTCATAGCCGAGCTGCAGGTAGTTGCGCCACTGCCCGCCGCGGCCGTTCAGCCAGCGATGCAGATGCTGGACGCCGAGCAGGAACTTGAGGTCGCCGCCGCCGTCCGCATACATGCCGAGGCTCGGCCGCAGTACGGTCGCCCCGATTGATGGCTCCTTCGGCAACCAGACAAGCGTCCCCTCATCGGCGCTGCCTTCCAGCCGGTAAGCGACTGACTCGACCTCCTCGAGCGCCGACATGTGCCGCGCGTCCGCGCTGATCGCATCGATGTCGACGACATCGCCTGGCTTTATCGTCGTCAGGCTGCGCAGATACTCGGGGTTCACGCGCTCGAGGCCTTCAAAGCGCACGTTGGCGACGCGACCTTCGATCTGCTGGGCAGTCGTGATCCGCTGCCGCCACGCCGTGTACTCGTTCTCCGGCACGGACAGCGCGGCCAGGCGGTCGGCAACTCCGCGCGCGGCGGTTTCGCCGAGCGGCACCGTCTCAGGTACGCGCTCGAAGTCCGCCGTGCCGATGTCGCCCATCGGCACGTCGATGCGGATGTCGCGCTCGGTGAGCGACTGCAACTGGACCTTTTCGTTGGCCTCGAGCATCACTTCCATGCTGCGCCCGAGCAGCTGCGTCGCCTGCACCAGGTCTTCCGGCTTCGCAGGCGGCTCGACCAGATTGACGACGATGACCACCTCGGCACAGGTGTTGCGCGCGACGTCGACCGGGATGTTCCGGACCATGCCGACATCCGAAAGGATGTAGCCATTGCCGATCACGGGCGAGAACGCGCCGGGAATCGCCATACTGGCCCGCATCGCGGTCGCCAGATCGCCGTGGTCGAGCACGACCATGTCGCCGCTGATCATGTCGGTCGCCACGGCGCGAAACGGAATCGGCAGCTTGTTGAAGTCCGGGACCATGCGTGCACGCGCGACGTAGGTGCGAAGCAGATCGTCGATCGCGCTCGAATCGGCGAGGCCGCCGGGCGTCACGATGTGCCCGTTGTGGAAGCCGAGCTCGATCGGCGTGCTGGCTTCGGTGGAAACCCGCTTCTGCTCGACCGGCTCCAGCCTCCGGCGGCCGACGCCGCCGACCACATTCGACCAGTCGACGCCGGTCACGAACTTTTCGATTTCCGCCGCGGGCTGTCCCGAGGCGTAACCGGCCCCGATCAGCGCGCCCATGCTGGTGCCGGCAATGCAGTCGATCGGCACCCGCAGCTCCTCGATGACCTTCAATACGCCGACATGGGCGCCGCCCTTGGCACCGCCGCCGGCCAGCACGAGACCGATGCGTGGCCTTTGCAGCGGCTCGGCGGCAATGGCGGCATCGATCGCGAGGAGCGCGCACACAGCGGGGACGAAAACCTTCAAATTGCTGTTCACCATCGGATAAATCTCCCGGTACCCGGCCGAACGGTGTGCCCGGACTCTACGCCCTTTGCCGCGGCGCGGGAAATTGCGCATCCGCGCGCGCAACGGAACCGAAGCAGTGTAGAGTTCCGCTACTGAACAAAGGAGGGCACTCATGGCCCGGTTGGCTTGGACTCTGGTATTGATGACGGCTTCTCTGGTTGCGTCCGCGCAGGCACCGCAGGGGCAGGCCCCGCCGACCCCCCAGCAGCGGGTCGCGATGCTGAAGCAATGGCTGCAGGCGAGCCAGGCGCAATTGCGCAACTACGAATGGGTCGAAACGACCGTCATCTCGAAGGGCGGCGAGGAAAAATCCCGCAAGCAGAACACTTGTTATTACGGCGTCGACGGCAAGCTGCAGAAGGTCCCGGCTGCGGCGGCGGCGGCCGATTCCGGCGGCGGTGGCCGCCTAAAGCAGCGTATCGTCGCCAGGAAGAAGGAAGAGATCGCCGACTACATGAAGAGCGCGGCCGAGCTCGTGCATGCCTACGTGCCGCCGGATTCGAATCGCATCCAGCAATCGGTCAATGCCGGCAAGATGTCGATGAGCCCGCAGGACGGTGGCCGGCGCGTGCAGCTCGTGTTCAAGGATTACCTGAAGGCGGGCGATTCATTGAGCGTCGACATTGAGACCGCGACCAATCGCCTGCTGGGGATGAATATAGCCAGCTATCTCGATGACAGCACGGCGGATGCCATCCAGCTCGATGTCGCGATGGGCTTGCTGCCGGACGGCACCATCTATACGGCGAAGTCGTCGCTGGCGGCGCCTGCCAAGGACCTGACCGTCGTCATCGAGAATGCCGGCTACCGGCGCAGCACGCACTGAGCCGGCCCCGGCATGCCGGCTACCGGGTCATCTGGGACAGTGCGTGAAGCATCGGATCCGGAGAGATCTGGATCAGGCCGCTGAACGGACCGTCCATCTCCAGGATCAGGAAGATCGCACT
>JBAQWM010000229.1:0-9509 GCA_049298915.1 Steroidobacteraceae bacterium
GCTCCTGGTGCTCGCCATCCACGGGCTGCTGGGAGATCCGCAGGGCGTTTTGATGCCCTTCATTGCGGCGCTCGAGCCGATGCTGCAGCAGGTGGCGGAGACGCTTTCGCAGTTCGGTATCGAACGCTCCCCGCAGGAAATCGGGGCCGCCACCGCGCAGTTTGCCTGGGCGACACTCTGCTGGATGGTGCTGCTGCACGCGATGCTGGCCCAGTTTGCGGGCCTGTGGGCATTCGGGAAGCTGCGGGATCCCGGCCTGTTCGCGCGCGAATTCCGCGGGCTGAAACTCGGACGCGCGGTCGCCTGGATCGCAGTGGCGGCATTCGCCGCGAGTCTGGGCGCGCAACTGGCGTTCGGGCGCTCCTGGCAGCTGGCCGATGACCTGGTATTCGTCCTGGCCGCCGCTTTCCTGCTGCAGGCCCTAGCCGTCGTGCACGGCCTGCGCGAGCTGCAGGTCATCGGTGTATTGCCGCTCATACTCGCCTACGTCGCCGTGGTGATCCTGCCCATGGCGCTGGTCGGCATCGGTTTCGCGGACACCTGGGTCCGCTTTCGCGAACGCTTTGGGCGCCGACCCGGCGGCGCGGCTCCCTAGGGATCCGGCCCGGGTCGCATCCGGCAGAATACGGAGACGTTGCAGTCATGGAAATCATCCTGTTGCAGAAAATCGCCAATCTGGGCGATGTCGGGGACCGCGTCAGGGTCAGGGCCGGGTTCGGCCGCAATTACCTGCTGCCGGGGGGCAAGGCGACGCTGGCGACGCCAGAGAACATCGCGAAGTTCGAAGCCCGCCGCGCCGAGCTCGAGACGCGTGCCGCCGCGGATCTTGAGGCTGCGCAGACGCGCGCCAGGGCACTCGAGGGCTTCAAGCTCACACTGACGGCCAAGGCCGGCAGCGAGGGGAAACTGTTCGGATCCATCAGTACGACCGACATCGCCGAGGCGTGTTCGGCAGCCGGTCACAGGATTGAGCGCGCCGAAGTCCGCCTGCCGGGGGGACCGATCCGAACCGTTGGCGAGCATGTCATTACCCTGCATCTGCACAGCGACATCGACATCGAGGTGCCGCTGACGGTCGTCGCAGAGGAGTAGGCGCCGGCGGCGCCGCGGCGCCGCCGTGCGTGTATGCTCAGGCCATGGTAGCGATGATCCGCCCCGACGAAGTCCGCATGCCGCCGCATTCGGTCGAGGCGGAGCAGGCCGTGCTCGGCGGGCTGATGCTGGACGCCAGCGCCTGGGATGCAGTCGCCGACATCGTGACCGCGGGCGATTTCTACCGCCGCGATCACCGGCAGATATTCGAGGCGATCGCCGAAGTTGCCGAGACTCGCGGCTCCTGCGATGCGGTCACGGTTTCCGAACACCTCGAACGCAAGGGCCGGCTGGAAGAAATCGGCGGTCTCGCCTATCTCGGCACCATCGCCCGCGATACGCCGAGCGCGGCCAATGTCCGCGCCTATGCCGAGATCATCCGCGAGCGATCGATACTGCGGCAGCTGGTGGCCGTGGGCGGGGAGATTGCGGCGGCCGCGCTCGACGGCAAGGGCCGGTCCGCCAGCGAGCTGGTCGACGAAGCCGAGCGTCAGGTGTTCCAGATCGCCGAGCGCGGCAGTCACGGCAGCTCGGGATTCATCGCGATCAAGGATGTCCTGCCCCGGACCATCGACCGGCTCGACCTCCTGCATCAGACACCGGGTGAAATCCGCGGGGTGCCGACCGGATTCACGCAGCTCGACCGCAAGACCACCGGACTGCAGGCGGGCGACCTGGTCGTCATCGCCGGCAGGCCGTCGATGGGCAAGACCACGCTGGCAGTCAATATCGCCGAATATGCCGCGATCGCGAAAGGCGTTCCATCCGCGATCTTCTCGATGGAAATGTCCGCCGAGCAGCTGACGCTGCGCCTGATCGCGTCACTCGGACGCGTCAACCAGACCCACCTGCGCACCGGCAGCTTCACGGAAGAGGACTGGTCGCGGATTCAGGGCGCGATGGCGCAATTGTCCGGCGCGCCGCTGTATGTCGACGAGACACCGGCGCTGACCCCGACCGAGGTTCGTGCGCGCGCACGCCGGCTGAAGCGCGAGAAAGGCCTGGGGCTGATCATCGTCGACTATCTGCAGCTGATGCAGGTGAGCGGCACCAAGGAAAATCGCGCCACCGAGATTTCCGAGATCTCCCGCAGCCTGAAGGCTCTGGCGAAGGAATTGCAGGTGCCGGTCGTGGCGCTGTCGCAGCTCAATCGGGCGGTCGAGCAGCGCACCGACAAGAGGCCGGTGATGTCCGACCTGCGCGAGTCCGGCGCGATCGAGCAGGACAGCGACCTGATCCTGCTGATTTACCGCGAGGAAGTTTACGACCCGAACACGACCCGCAAGGGCATCGCCGATATCATCATCGCCAAGCAGAGAAACGGGCCGATCGGCGAGGTCCAGCTGACCTTCCTCGGCGAGTACACGCAGTTCAAGGACCTGGTAGCCGAGTCCTACGGCGAGGGCGTGTTCTGACCCCGGTGATTCGTGCCGTCATAGACACGGCGGCATTGCGCCACAATCTTTCCCGCGTGCGCGAAATCGCGCCCCAGAGCCGCGTGCTCGCGGTCCTGAAGGCCAATGCCTACGGCCACGGCATGCAGACGGTAGCGACAGCGCTCGCGGGCGCGGATGGCTTTGCGGTCGCGCGGCTCCCGGAGGCCGTCGCCCTGCGCGCGGCAGGGCATTCGCATCGCATCGTGCTGCTCGAAGGCGTGCAGGCGGCCGGGCAACTGCGTGAAGCGGCCGACAGTGACGTCGAACTGGTGGTGCACCAGCCGGAACAGATCGCGCATCTCGAGGGCTGGCGGGGCGCACATTCCTTCCGGGTCTGGCTGAAAATCGACACCGGGATGGGCCGGCTCGGGTTCCCACCCGGTGAATTCGCCGTGGCAGCGAAGCGCCTCGCCGGGTGCGGCGCGGTGCGGCAGCCGGTCGCGCTGATGACGCACCTGGCCGAGGCGGAACTGCGGGACAACGACCGCACCCGTGCCCAGCTTGAATGCTTCGACCGGGTCACGGCGGGCCTGCCGGGCGAACGCAGCAGCGCGAATTCAGCCGGCCTGATCGGCTGGCCGGCGACCCGCAGCGAATGGGTCAGGCCGGGCCTGATGCTGTACGGAATTTCACCATTTTCAGGCACGAGCGGCATCGATATCGGTCTGCGGCCGGTGATGACGCTCGAGAGCCGCGTCATTGCCGTGCGCGAACTGGCGGCGGGCGATCGCGTCGGATATGGCGGTACCTGGACCGCCACGCGCGCGACGCGCATGGCGGTGGTCGCCGCCGGATACGGAGATGGCTACATGCGCGGCACCGCGGGCGGAACGCCGGTCCTTGTCAAAGGAATGCCCGCGCCGCTCGCCGGGCGCATCTCCATGGACATGCTGACGGTCGACGTCACGGATCTCGGGCAGGTCGCGCCCGGCGACCCGGTCGTACTCTGGGGGAACGGCGTGCCCGTTGAAACCGTTGCCGCATCCGCCGGCACCATTCCCTACGAACTCGTCTGCCGCGTCGGCGCCCGGGTCCACTACGAAGTGCATTAGCAGGCTCATGCGGGTACTGGTCACCGGTTCATCCGGGCAAATCGGCGGCGCGATTAGCGCAAGACTTGCGCTGCGGCACCAGGTGGTGGGTCTGGACCTGCGGCCCGGACCATTGACTTCACTGGTCGGCGACATTTGCGATTCCAGCCTGCTCGCCGCGAGCTGCCGGGGCGTCGAGGCGGTCATTCACACCGCGTCGCTGCATGCGCCGGATCTGGGTTTGCGCTCGGTCGGGGATTTTCGTCGCACCAATGTCGATGGCACGAAGCGCCTGCTCGCTGCCTGCGGCGAGGCCGGCATCAGCCGTTTCGTCTACACCAGCACGACTTCGCTGTACGGCCATGCACTGGTACCTGCCGGCGGCGAAGCCGTGTGGGTCACCGAGGAGCTGGAGCCACAACCGCGCGACATCTACGACGAAACCAAGCTCGAAGCCGAACGGGCCTGTGCCGAAGCGGCGCGCGCCGGCATGACCTGTATCAGCCTCAGGATGTCGCGCTGCTTTCCCGAGCATCCGCGACTGCTTGCGATCTACCGCCTGTATCGCGGTGTCGACGCTGCAGATGTCGCGCAGGCCCACGAACTCGCGCTCGCGCCGCGGCTCGACGGTTTCCAGGTTTTCAATATCTCGGCGCGTTCCCCGTTCGTGATCGGCGACTGCAAGGCGTTGATGTCCGAGCCGATGGCCGTCCTGCTGGCGCGTCATCCCTGGGCATCGGCCGAGTTCGCGCGCCGGGGCTGGGAGTTGCCGCAGTCCATCGATCGCGTCTATGTTGTGGACAAGGCGGTCGGTGGACTCGGCTACCGGCCGGATCATGACTTCGAAACGCTGTTCCGCTGAGGATGGCATCCATGTCGAGCGTCGGCTACCACGCACCGGTCGAGGAACTGTCGAACGAGACCCGTGACATGCACCGGGCGATCGTGTCCCTGATGGAGGAACTTGAGGCGGTCAACAGCAAGCTGATCGCCCACGGCTGACCCGCTCCGGGAGATCCCAATGGCAATTCTCTGGCCCGCCTTTGCGCTGTTCGCGCTCACGACGTTCGTCGCATTCCGGCTTGGAGCGCTGCGCTGGCGCGCGGTCAGACGGCGCCAGGTCGATCCACGCTTCTACAAGATCTATCGCGGCGACGGCGAGCCGGAGGATGTCGCCGTCGTGTCGCGCCATCTCGTCAATCTCTACGAATCGCCAGTTCTTTTCTATGCAGGCACCGCGATCGCGTTCGCGGCCGGTTCCGCCGGGACCCTGCTGGTCGCTTGCGGCTGGGCTTACGTCGGTTTGCGCGTGCTGCACAGTTGGGTCCATCTCGGATCGAACGACGTGCTCTGGAGATTCCGAATATTTGGGCTGAGCTGGCTCGCGTTGCTGGCCTATTGGGTCATCCTCGCCATGGAACTCGCCGGGCGGTCGGCCGGCAGCCCGCCGGGCTAGGCAGGGGCCGACGGGCCGGATGAGCGACGCATTCCTGAAGTCCGTCGCATTCGGCATCGCAATCGCCGCTGCGATCGGGCCGATCGCGCTCCTGATCATCAGCACGGCAGCCAGCCACGGCCTGCGGTCGGGGTGTTACGCGGCGCTCGGGGCGGCGCTCGCGGATCTCTTCTATGCGCTGCTCGCATTTTCGGCGGGTGCATTGATCCTGCCCCTGCTGGCGACCTGGGCGGCAGGCATCCGTGCCGGCGCCGCGGCGACACTGATCGGATTTTCGATCTGGCTGATGCGGCAGGCGATGACGACGGGGGACGAATTTCCAGCGGCGACGCGACCCGCGGGAACGCTGATCACGACCTTCCTGCTGACACTGGTGAATCCGGTGACGCTCGTGATTTTCACGGGTTTCGTGCCGCAGTTGCCGCTGGCAGGCTCGCTGGCGACTGCCGCCGGGCTTGCGCTCGGTCTGTTTTCCGGCAGCCTGTCGGTCCAGCTCGCGCTTGCCGTCTCGGGGTGGCTCCTGGGTGCCGGCTTGCCGGGGCCGGCGTGGCGGCGCAGCATCAGCATTGTTGCCGCAGCCGGCATACTCGTCTTTGGACTGATCGGCCTGTCGTCGTCGCGTTGAAGCAAGGGGGTGCAGTCATGACGCTCGAGCTGAATTACCTGCTGATGGTTACCGTACTGACGTCACTCCTGTGGGTGCCGTACATACTCAACAGGATGGCCGTACGCGGGATCGCCGACACGGTCGGCTATCCGGCGAATCCAAAGCCGCAGGCGCGCTGGGCCCAGCGCCTGCAGGCTGCACATGGCAATGCGGTCGAGAATCTGGTCGTGTTTGCCGCGCTGGTGCTGATTGCCGACGCGACAGGGACCTCAAACGAGGCGACTGTGCTCGCCTGCGCGGTATATTTCTGGGCGCGGCTCGCGCATGCCGCGGTTCATGCCTTTGGCATTGCCTGGCTGCGCACGCTGGCATTTACCGCCGGCTTTGCCAGCCAGATGACTCTGGCCTGGCAGCTGCTCGCCTGACGATCGCCGCACTCAGCTGTCGAAAAATCCCATTTTGACGCCGGCAAGCGTCACGACGTCATTGTCATGCAGTCTGCGGGCCTGGGGACCGATCGGCTGGCCATTGACCAGCGGAAAATCGCCGGGCTTGCTGCTTTCGACGTGCACGACATAGTAACCGTCGGCGCGCCGGCTGATCGCAGCTATCTGCATGCCGGGCCTGCCCAGCGTGGTCAGCGTCTTGGCCAGCTCCAGTTCGCGCCCCGCGAACTGGCCGGAAAGTACCTGGAGCTTGGCCGGGCGTGACGGCGGGGATTTCTCCGCGACACCCGTCTTCGCAGCCAGCGCCCGCGCGTTCGGCGCCGCGGCCGCGGCAGTCGCCGCGCCAGATGCCGCCTGCAGGCGGCCATCGGTGATCTGGCCGGGCTGGATCACCAGTGTACGTTCGAATTCGTCCTGGTCCGAGCTGTCCACCTGACTGTCCACGAATCGCAGGTGGTGATGGCCGATCGTGATGACGTCGCCATGCGTCAGGGCATGCTTCTTGATCAGCTTGCCATTGACGTAGGTGCCGTTCGTGCTGTTCAGGTCCTCGAGGAACGAGTCATTCAGGATGTTGATGATCAGGCCATGGTGGCCACTGACCGCGGCATTGTCGATGCGCACGTCGTTGTCGGGCAGGCGACCGACCGTGTACCGCTCCTTCGTCATGTTGTATTCGGCCAGGACCTGGCCATCAAGACTCAGAATCAGCCGCGCCATAGACTCCCTCGGTGCCGGTTATCCGAACCAGGCCAACATTCTGTCAAGTATGCCCCTGCGCGCGGGGAAAAGTTCGACCACCCGCGCCAGCATGATCGAGATATTGTCACGTCCGCCGCTGTCATTGGCGAGCTGGACCAGCTGCCTAGCAACAGTATCAAGATTACCGCCGAAGGTACTGATTGTTAAGTGAATATCCTCGTCTTCCACCATGTCCGTGAGGCCATCGGAGCAAAGCACCAGCCAGTCTCCCTGTTCGACCGGGTATTCGTGCACCTCGACATCCACGGTGGGCTCGACACCGAGCGCCCTGGTCACGTAATTCTTGTTGGTGGCGCGCTGCGCCTCCTCCGGGGAGTAGAAGCCGCGGTCGACCAGTTCCTGAAGCAGCGAATGGTCCATTGTCAGCTGTTCGAAGCTGTCCTTGCGCAGCCGGTACATGCGCGAGTCCCCGACATGGGCCAGCACCATGCGGTTGTCGTGGAATAACGCTGCCACCACGGTAGTGCCCATGCCCTCGCACTGGGTCTGGGATTTCGAGGTCTGATGGATGATCTTGTTGGCGCGGGCGATGGCGTCGCGCAGGATGATGCTCGGGCGGCGCAGGCCGGTGGCCTTGTCCACGCCCCGCAGTTCCTGGCCCGCGAATGCCTCGCGTACCAGATTCAAGATGGTCTTGACGGCGATGCCGCTCGCGACTTCGCCGGCATTGTAGCCACCCATGCCGTCTGCCAGCACAAAGAGCCCGATCTCGCTGTCCCAGGCGATCGAGTCCTCGTTGTGCTCGCGCACCTTCCCGGTATCGGTCAGACCGACCGCCTGAACGCGATTTCGCAGTGAAACGTAGCGGCCCATCAACGCAATGCCGGATCGATGCTGCGGGAACAATCGCGCAGTGCCTGGGCCATTTCCGCGCCACTGCGATAGCGCGCGTCCGGATCCTTCTCCAGCGCGCGGTCAATGATTGCGGACAGGGCCTCCGGCAGGTCGGGACGCACCGCGCGCAAGTGCGGATGCGGCTCGCTCGAGATCTTCTGCATCAGACCGGGTATCGAATCGGATCGAAATGGCAGCATCCCGGTCAGCAACTGGAACATCGAGACACCGAGCGAAAAAATATCCGACTGGGCGGTGACCGGCCGCGCGTCGAGTTGTTCGGGCGCCATGTAGGAAGGCGAGCCCAGAATGATGCCGGTGCGAGTCGCGCGGCTGTTCTCAACGCGTGCGACGCCGAAATCCATGACCCGCACGCGCCGGTTGCGCTGGTCGAATACGATATTGGCCGGCTTGATGTCGCGATGGATCACACCGCGCTGATGGGCGAAGTAAAGGGCGTCGGCGACACGCGCACACATCTCGGTGATCAGTCGCGGCGGCAGCAGCCTGCCTTCGAATGCATGCATGCCGAGATTGACGCCTTCGACGTATTCCATCGCCATGTACACGAGTCCGTCATGCTCGCCGGATTCGCGGACTTCGACGATATCCGGATGCCCGAGAGCGCCGGCTGCATCCGCTTCGCGCAGCAATCTCATCTTGGCATCCGCAAGCAGGTCATCGGGCCAGTCGTCGGTGAGGGTCAGCATTTTCAGGGCGACGACACTGCCATTGTTTTCGTCGATCGCCTTGTAAACGGTGGCGGTCGCCCCGCGTCCCAGTTGCTGCTGCAGGCGGAAATGATGGAATACCTGGCCCGGGCGCATGGCAGAACTCCGCGGCGCGCCCGATTGCTCAGAATGCAGCACGGACCCGCGCGGCCCACGACCGTAAGCCCGTTCGTCAGGCATGAGTCATCCGGCCCAGGACTGGGTACATCCGGCAATCATAAACGGGCGCGTCAGCCGCCGGTACTGTCTTCACCGGATTTTCAATGTGTTATGGCTCAAATCGCGACCTGAGCCGCAGTCCAAACGACCGCCTTCCGGCAGATTCTGCATGCTAGCATCGCCGCTCCCCCGGCCGGATTCGAGCGATGCCCAGGCCACGCACGGTATTTGTCTGTTCGAGCTGTGGCGCCGACGCGCCCCGATGGCAGGGCCAGTGTCCGTCCTGCAATGAATGGAACACGATGTCCGCCTTCAACACGCCGCGCAAAACCCGTGTGGCCCGGGCGGGATCCCTGGAAATCGTGGCGACCCAGGCCGAGCCGATCGCGCGGATCGCCGCGGACGAGGACCGGCGACTCGGCACCGGCTACGACGAACTCGACCGCGTGCTGGGAGGAGGCCTGATCGCGGGTTCCGTCACGCTGATCGGCGGGGATCCGGGCATCGGCAAGTCCACGCTGCTGCTGCAGTGCGCTGCGGCGATATCCACGGAGGTCCCGGTCCTGTATGCGACCGGGGAAGAGTCCGTGCGGCAGGTCGCCGAGCGCGCCAGAAGGCTGGCGGTGGCGGGTCCGGCGTTGGCGCTCATTTCAGAAACCGGTGTCGAACGGATTCTGGAGGAGTGCGCGCGCGTCGGCGCGCGCGTGCTCATCATCGACTCGATCCAGACCATGTCGGTCGGCGAAGCAGATTCCGCCCCGGGCGCAGTGACGCAACTGCGGGAATCCACGGCGCGGCTGGTCCGTCATGCCAAGACCGCGGGCACGGCGGTGCTCCTGATCGGCCATGTCACCCGCGAAGGCGTCATTGCCGGTCCGCGTGTGCTCGAGCACATGGTGGACACGGTGCTGTACTTCGAGAGCGATTCCGGCAGTCGTTTCAGGATCATCCGGGC
>JBAQWM010000230.1:0-1740 GCA_049298915.1 Steroidobacteraceae bacterium
GCTCCTGGCTGCGCACTTCGAGCGGGTCAAGAATCACCCCAAGATCGCGGCGTATTACGCGGCGCGGAAGAAATAACCGGGGCGAATCGGGCTGGCATCCGGACGCCTTGCGTCTTATCGATAAACGATATATCGTATATCGATAAGACTTCGGAGGCGTTCCATGAACCTTCTTCTGCCCAAACTTTTCCGCGTAGCTTTTGCGATCCTTGCCGTGCTCGCGGCTTTTGTGGCCGTCTGCGTCATCGCGGCCATGCTGATCGATCCCGAACTGTCGCCCGGCGCGCACTTCGGCCCGGTCAAAGGCAATGTGCTGGGCCAGCCTGTCACCTTCGGCCTGCAGCCCGATACCGACGGCCAGGACGAGCCCACCCTCTATCTGCGGGCTTTCAGCGGCAACGTGGCAGTGACCGTCAATCGGCCGGCAGGCGCAGTCGAGCTCTTCAAGGCCTACGGCCTGCCGTTTCTCCTCATCCACTTCGTCTTCTTCGCCGCGTTGTTCGAGCTTTTGCGCCGGCTGTTCCGCAACGTCGGAAGCGGCCACAGCTTCACGCAGCAAAGCGTGCGACTCGTGCAGATCGCCGGCGGCTCGCTCATCGTCTTTTCGCTGGTGACCGCCATCGCCGAGAGCTGGTTCGCCTACGCGATGTACGGTTACCTGGTGGAGCATGCGCAGATCGCGATTTCGGGAGCCCCCGTGCAACTGCCGCCGGCGCAACGCCCGCCGTGGCTGGGACACGGGTTCCCGCTCCACCGGTCCGCATTCTTCGCGGGACTCCTGGTCCTGGCGCTGGCCGAAGTGTTCCGGCAGGGACTGGCGCTGCAGCGCGACAGCGACCTTACCGTCTGAGCGCGGCCATGCCCATCAAGCTCAACCTCGATCGCGTCATGTCCGAGCGTGAGATCAGCCTCACCCAGCTCGCCGACCGCATCGGCATCACGCTCGCCAACCTGTCCATCCTCAAGACCAACAAGGCGCGCGCCATCCGCTTCACGACGCTCGAGGCCTTGTGTCGCGCGCTGAAGTGCCAGCCGGGAGATCTTCTGGAATTCGTTCCGGGTGAGATCGGGTCATCGGAGACACGTTCGCGTCGCGACCGACACGGCGGTTGATCATCTGCGGGGTGCAACCCGGAACTCAGCTCAACCCGCTGGGCAGGATCCCACGGCGCAGTTGCGGATCTTGTCCATCATCCTGGCAGGAGCACGCCGTGCCGGCAGCCTAACGGCGGGCGTTGCCGGTGATCTCGCTTGGCTTGCCGTCGCGCAGCACGGTGACGCTCACGGTCCCGACGCGGGCCTGAATCTCGGTCAGCCGGCGGCGGATGAACTCGTAGGCCGAGGGCGAGCCGATGCCGATGCCCTCGACCGCGAGCACGATGTCGCCGCCCAGCACGAAGCTATCCTGGCCGATAGTCGCGGGCAGCGTTCCGCCGCGAAGCCCCATGCGCGCGGCCGGCGAGCCTTCGGCCACGCGCTGCACGAGGAGCGCCGGAGCGCCGCCGGGAACGTTGAGCGCGGAGGCCAGTTCCGGCGTGAGCAGGTAGCCCTCGAGGCCGCTCCATACGGTCGGCTCCTCGAACAGGAGCTTCTGCGCCATGTTCGAGGTCACGACCAGGCCGATGCCCTCCGAACCGCCGGAGCGGGAAATGATGCGGCTCACCACGCCGATGATCTCTCCGTTCATGTTGAACATGGGCCCGCCGGTGTTCCCGGGGTTGATGGCGGCGTCGGTCTGGA
>JBAQWM010000231.1:0-4581 GCA_049298915.1 Steroidobacteraceae bacterium
ACCCGCCGTCGCGGCGGGCTGACCGCGCGGAAGCGCGCGATGCAGATCGTAGAGTTCGCCACGCGGCGGCGCGTGACCATCCTGATGGTGACGCTCGCGGTCATCCTGTTCGGCTTCGTATCGCTGACCCGCCTGAAGCTCAATCTGCTGCCGGACCTGTCGTACCCGACGCTGACCGTGCGTACCGACCTGCCCGGTGGCGCGCCGCTCGAGCTCGAAACCCTGATCACGCGGCCAATCGAGGAAGGCGTCGGCATCATCCGCAATGTACGCCAGGTGCGCTCGGTTTCGCGCGCCGGCCAGGCCGATGTGATCCTGGAATTTGCCTGGGGCACGGACATGGATCTGGCGGGCATCGATGTGCGCGAAAAGATCGACCTGCTGCAGCTGCCGATCGAGGCCAGCCGGCCGATCCTGCTGCGCTTCGATCCATCCACCGAACCGGTCATGCGGCTTGCATTCGTCGACACCGATGCGCACGCGCAGATTGCCAGCGACGACGCCGGCACCGTCGATCGGCTCAAGTTGCTTCGCCGTTTTGCTGATGACCGCCTGAAGCCGGATCTCGAATCCGTCGACGGCTCCGCGGCGGTCAAGGTCAGCGGCGGATACGAGGACGAGATCCAGATCTTCGTGGACCAGGGCAAGCTCGCCCAGCTGAATATCTCCATCGAGACAATTGCACAGCGTCTGCGCGAGGAGAATGTCAATCTCTCGGGCGGCCGGCTTGAGCAGGGCACCCAGCGATTCCTGATCAGGACGCTCAATGAGTTCACATCGGTGCAGGAGATGGCCGAGGCCATCGTCGCGACGATCGAAGGCAAGCCGGTCTACCTGCACGACGTGGCCAGCGTCACCAGCGGCTACAAGGATCGTGAGGCGATTACACGCCTGAATGGCCGCGAATCGGTCGAACTGGCGGTTTACAAGGAGGGTGACGCCAATACGGTGCAGCTTGCGTCCGGCATCCGCGAGCGCATCGAGGAACTCGGCAAGTCGCTACCGGCCGGCAGCGAGCTCCGCCTGGTATACGACCAGTCCAAGTTCATATCGTCCGCGATCGGCGAGGTTCGGGATGCGGCGCTGATCGGCGGCATCCTCGCGATCCTGGTGCTGTACCTGTTCCTGCGCGACGCCCGTGCGACGATGATCACGGGCATCGCAATCCCGGTTTCGGTGATCGGCACATTCGTGCTGATGTATGCCTTCGACCTTTCGCTGAACATCATGTCGCTGGGCGGAATTGCGCTCGCCGTCGGCATGCTGGTCGACAACGCGGTCGTGGTGCTCGAGAATATCGTGCGCCATCGCGAGCGCGGACTGTCGCGCCTCGAGGCGGCGCAGCAAGGTACCCGCGAGGTCGCCACCGCAATCACCGCGGCGACGCTCACCTCGGTGGCGGTGTTCTTCCCGATGGTTTTCATCACCGGCATCGCAGGCCAGCTGTTCAAGGACCAGGCGCTGACCGTCAGCTTCGCGCTGTTGTTCTCGCTGATCGTGGCAATGACGCTGGTGCCGATGCTGGCGGCAGGTCGCGACGCGCCGCCGGTAGCCGAGCCTGAGCGGGCGCCCGGTCCGGCGGGCCGCGTGATCGGCAAGATCATGCGTTTCACGCGCCGGTGCTCCGCATGGATTTCGAATTTCATGGGCTGGCTGCTGTCCTTCGCCGTGCGACCGACGCAGGCCGGCTTCGGCGCCGTGAGCCGCGCCTACGAGCCTGCTCTCGCCTGGTCGCTGGAGCATCGCGGGCGCGTGTTGCTGATCTCTCTCGCGGTCCTGCTGGCAACCGCTGCCATCATTCCCAGGCTGGGGTCGGAGCTGATTCCGCAGCTTTCGCAGGGAGAGTTCAATGCCGACCTGCGGCTGCCGCCCGGCACGCCGCTGGAGCAGACCGATCGCGCAATAGCGGCGGCACAGGCGCATGCGATGGAATTGCCGGAAATCGCGCTGACCTACGCCGTCACCGGCACCGGCAATCGCCTGGACGCCAGCCCGACGGACGCCGGCGAGAACACCGGGCGCCTGTCCGTCACGTTGTCGCCGAATACCGGTCCCGCTGCGGAATCCAGCGTGATAGAGACGCTGCGCGGCAGGTTCGACGGTCTGGCTGGAGTCCAATACCAGTTCAGCCGGCCGGCCTTGTTCAGTTTCGCCTCGCCGCTCGAAGTCACCATCACCGGCTATGAACTCGAGAGGCTGCGCACGGTGGCCGAGCAGGTCCGGCTCGGCATGCAGGCGAGTGCGGCATTCAGCGACATCAGGTCGACGGTCGAGGCCGGCAATCCCGAAATCCAGATCATCTTTGACCAGGAGCGCGCCGCGCAACTCGGGGTCACCGTCCGCGAATTCGCCGATCGTGTGGTTTCAAGCGTGCGCGGAAATGTTGCGACCCGCTACAAACTGCGCGAGAGGAAGATCGACGTGCTGGTGCGAAGCGTCGACACGCGGGCATCCTCGGTCGACGAAATCCGGACACTGATCATCAATCCAGGCAGCGAGCGCCCGTTGCCGCTGACGGCAGTCGCGGAGGTTGTGGTTGCGACCGGTCCAGCCGAAATCCGGCGCACGCGCCAGCAGCGCGTCGCGGTGGTGACCGCTAATCTTTCCGCGGGCGATCTCGGCACGGCGGTCGCCGAACTTGAGATGATCGTCGCAGGAATCGAGATGCCGGTTGGCACGTCGGCCGCCGTCAGCGGGCAGAGCGAGGACATGAAAGACTCATTCCGGTCGCTGCAATTCACGATGCTGCTGGCCGTGTTCCTGGTCTACCTGGTCATGGCTTCGCAGTTCGAGTCGCTGCTGCATCCGTTCGTGATCCTGCTGACCATCCCGCTGGCGCTGGTCGGCTCGATCTGGGCGATGTTCCTCACGGGAACCACCGTCAATGTCGTGGCTTATATCGGCCTGATCATGCTTGGCGGCATCGTCGTGAACCAGTCGATCGTGCTGATCGACGCGGTCAACCAGTCGCGTGAACGGGGCCTGGCAAAACACGAGGCGATAATGGAAGCTGCCCGCATGCGCCTGCGGCCGATCGTCATCACGAAGCTGACGACGATCCTCGGACTGGTGCCGATGGCGATCGGTATTGGCGAAGGCGCGGAAATCCGCAAGCCGATGGCAATCGCCGTGATCGGCGGCGTCGCGGTCGCGAGCCTGTTCACCTTGCTGGTGATCCCGGTAGTCTATTCACTGATGGACCGCAAGCACTTCCCTGCCACGGGCGCAGGAGGCTAGATCATGCTGCACACCCGCTTCGCGCTGCGCCGCCCCGTTACCACGCTGATGACATTCATCGCGGTGGCCCTGATCGGGTTGATATCGGCCTGGTTGCTGCCACTCGAGCTGTTCCCGGACATCCGTTTTCCGGGTCTGCAGGTCACGATCCCGTACGACGGGTCGACACCGGAAGAAGTCGAGCGTCTGATCACGCGGCCGGCGGAGGAAGCGATCGCCACACTGTCCGGCATCAAGGAGCTGCAATCCACCTCCTCAGAGAGCGGCGCGGAACTGGTCGTGCTATTCGAGTGGGGGCGCGACCCGGCGGCCATCGGCTTCGAAGTCCGCACCAAGCTCGAGGCGATACGCCATGAGTTCCCGCCGAGCGCGAATCGCATCCTGACCCGCATGTGGGCCGCCGGCGACGACCGGATCGTCGTCGTACGCATTTCGAGTCAGGATGACCTGTCACGCCAGTATGAAATGCTGGACCGCTATCTCAAGAAACCGCTCGAAAGGCTGGACGGCGTCGCGCGCGTATCGCTCGAGGGTGTCGAGCCTCTGGAGCTGCGCATCCTGGTAGATCCGGTACGGCTCGCGGCCTACGGCGTCGATGTGGCGCGGCTGCGCGATGCGCTGGAAGGCGCGAATTTCTCGGTCAGCGCAGGCGAAGTGACCGGCGGCCAGCAGCGATTCCTGGTGCGGCCTATCGGTGAATTCCGGTCACTCGACGACGTGCGTGACTTCATCGTCACCGGCAATGTCAGGCTCAGGGATATTGCCGACGTGCGCATGGTGACACCGGCCCTGTCCGTGGGCCGGCATCTCGACGGCCGCCCGGGCGTCGGCCTGGACGTGTTCAAGGCCACCGGCGCCAATATCGTGGACGTCGCGGACCGCGCCATGGCCGTCATCGAGGAGGCCCAGCAATTGCCGCAACTGCAGGGCGTCAACGTCATCATCCTCGCGAATCAGTCGGAAAACATCCACAGTTCGCTGACCGAGTTGCGGAATGCCGGCCTGATCGGCGCCGCCCTCGCGCTGATCGTGCTGTTCCTGTTCCTGCGCGACTGGCGCACCACGCTGATCGTCAGCATGGCGGTTCCATTCTCGCTGCTGATCACGCTGGCCGCGATGTACTTCTTCGGCTTCTCGCTGAATATCCTGACCATGATGGGCATGATGCTGGCGATCGGACTGCTGGTCGACAATGCCGTCGTCGTGACCGAGAGCATCTTCCGCCACCGCCAGGTTGTCGGTGCGGATCCGGTCAAGGTGACCTTCACCGGCGTCGACGAGGTGGGACTTGCGGTGCTCGCAGGCACGCTGTCGACGATCATCGTGTTCCTGCCGATCGTATTC
>JBAQWM010000232.1:0-11761 GCA_049298915.1 Steroidobacteraceae bacterium
GGTCGGCGACGGGCGCGGCGGCGGCGGTTCGGGCGCGCAGCGGTTCGCGCCAGAGAATAGCTGGCCGGATAACGGCAACCTCGACAAAGCGCGCCGGCTGCTGTGGCCGATCAAGCAGAAGTACGGCGACAAGATCTCCTGGGCCGACCTGCTGATCCTCGCGGGCAATGTCGCCCTCGAGTCGATGGGCTTCAGAACTTTCGGCTTTGGCGGGGGCCGCCCGGACGTGTGGGAGCCGGACGAGGACGTGAACTGGGGCGCCGAAATCGCCTGGCTGGGCGTCGACCAGCGCTTCAGCGGCGATCGCGACCTCGACGCGCCATTCGGCGCCACCCACATGGGCCTGATCTACGTGAACCCCGAAGGCCCGAACGCGAGCGGCGACTACATGGCCGCCGCCAAGGACATCCGCGCCACCTTCGGCCGCATGGCGATGAACGACGAGGAGACGGTCGCCCTGATCGCGGGCGGCCATAGCTTTGGCAAGGCGCACGGAGCCGCGCCGGAATCGCACAAGGGTCCGGAACCGGAAGGCGCGCCGCTCGAGGCGCAGGGCCTCGGCTGGATGAGCAAATATGGCAAGGGGCACGGCGCCGACACGATTTCCAGCGGCATCGAAGTGACCTGGACGAAGACCCCGGCGCAGTGGAGCAACAACTTCTTCGAGAACCTGTTCAAGTACGAATGGGAGCAGACCAAGTCGCCGGCCGGTGCCAGGATGTGGGTGGCTAAGGACGCGCCGGAGATCATTCCCGACGCGCACGACCCGAAGAAAAAGCACAAGCCGACCATGCTGACGACGGACCTCACGCTGCGCTTCGACCCGGGATTTGCGAAGATCTCGCGCAAGTTCCGTGACGATCCGCAGGCCTTTGCCGACGCCTTTGCGCGCGCCTGGTTCAAGCTCACGCACCGCGACATGGGCCCGCGCGCCCGCTACTTGGGACCGGAAGTGTCGAAGGAAGAGCTGATCTGGCAGGACCCGATCCCCAGGGTCAACCACAAGCTGATCGGCGACAAGGAAATCGCCGAGCTCAAGAAGAAGATCCTCGCCGCGAAACTGCCGGTGGCCGAGCTCGTGTCGACGGCCTGGGCGTCGGCGTCGACGTTCCGCGGCTCGGACAAGCGCGGCGGCGCCAACGGCGCGCGCATCCGTCTTGCGCCCCAGAAGGATTGGGAAGTCAACCAGCCGGCGCAGCTCGCCAAGGTGCTGAAAACGCTCGAGGGCATCCAGGCCGAGTTCATAAAGAAAGCCAGGGGCGGCAAGAAGGTGTCGCTCGCCGACCTGATCGTGCTGGCTGGCTGCGCGGCCGTCGAGCAGGCCGCGAAGAAGGCCGGCGTCACCATGAAGGTACGGTTCAAGCCCGGTCGCATGGACGCGAGGCAGGATCAGACGGACGTCGATTCCTTCGCCGTGCTCGAGCCGATCGCCGACGGCTTCCGCAACTACGTCAGCGGCAAGTTCTCGGTCACGCCCGAGGCGATGCTGGTCGACAAGGCACAGCTGCTGACACTCACGGCGCCCGAGATGACCGTACTCGTAGGCGGCCTGCGGGTACTCGGCGCCAACGCGAACGGCTCCACGCACGGCGTTTTCACGAAGCGGCCCGGCGAGCTCAGCAACGATTTCTTCGTGAATCTGCTCGATATGTCGACGCACTGGAAGCCCGCCGCCGGCAAGGACGGCGTGTATGAGGGGCGCGACCGCAAGAACGGCAAGGCTCGCTGGACCGGCACGCGCGTCGACCTGGTGTTCGGCTCCAACTCGCAGCTGCGGGCGCTCGCGGAGGTCTATGCCTGCGCGGACGCGAAGCAGAAGTTCGCGAAGGACTTCGTGGCCGCCTGGGCCAAGGTGATGGACCTGGACCGCTTCGAACTCGCCTGAGTTCAGGTTCCCAGGGGCCGACGCCGACCTAGATGTTGCGCAGGTACCACTCGTAATCGCGGTCGGTGATCTCCGCGTGAATGCGGTCGCATTCCTCGCGGCGGCAGCTGGCGTACAGTTCGTGATAGCGCTTGCCGAGGTATTTCGGCAGGATATTTCCTGACTCGAAGGCGGCGAGCGCCGCTTCCCATCGCAGCGGCAGCAAAGCCTTTTCCTCGATCACCTCACCCTGGGCAATCATGGGGCCGGGATCGCAACGTCGGGTGATGCCATGGTGAATGCCGGCGAGGATCGCGGCCATCACCAGATACGGGTTGCCGTCCGCACCGCCGGGCCGGTGCTCGACCCGTGTGTCCTCCGGTGCTGACAGCGGGATGCGGAGCGCAACCCCGCGGTGGTTGATGCCCCAGTTGGGGGCGAGCGGCACGAACAGCCCGGGCCGGAATCGCCGGTAGGAGTTTGCGGTTGGCGCGAAGATCGCCATGGACTCGGGCATGGCGGCCGCCAGCCCGCCGATGGCGTGTCGCAGCGTGTCCGAGAAGGGCTTCTTCGCGCCCGCGCCTGCGAACACATTGCGCCCCGTGGCATCGAGCAGGCTGATGTGCACGTGCAGGCTGCAACCGGCTGAATCGGCGAATGGCTTCGCCATGAAGCTCGCCCCGAAGCCGTGCCGCCGCGCGATGGCTTTCACCGCGCGCTTCAGCAGCACGGCG
The DNA here is from genome assembly GCA_049298915.1 of Steroidobacteraceae bacterium. Taxonomy (GTDB): domain Bacteria; phylum Pseudomonadota; class Gammaproteobacteria; order Steroidobacterales; family Steroidobacteraceae; genus SCUD01. Next base: position 2,599 of record JBAQWM010000232.1, read on the forward strand.
TGATCGCAGGCGAGCTCGGCATTCGCGACATGATGCAGGTTGACCTCGAACTGGCCGGGCGCGAATTCCTTCAGCGTCGCGCCGGCGGGAATATTCTGGGCGGCGCAGACGGCGTAGAGCTCGGCGAGGAATGGATCCACGTCCTCGACGTCCTCCATGCTGCCGTACTGCGGCCCGTCCTGCGCCTGGCGGGTGCCGGGAAGGCGCCCGACCTTGGGCCGCGGGCGCTCGCCGTCGGGCTCCAGCAGGTAGAACTCGAGTTCGGTCGCGGCGACCGCCGTCAGTCCCAGATCCTGCAAGGGCCTCGCGGCGTTTCTGAGCACCTGGCGCGGGTCGGCGAAGAATGGCTCGCCGGTCGCGGTCGCCATCGCGAGCAGCACTTGCGCGGTCGGCACTTCTGCCCAGGGCACCGGCGCCAGCGATCCCGGCACGGCGGTCGATATCGCGTCGGGGTCGCCGTCGCGTCCGCCATTGTCGATGCGCTCGAAGGTCTGGCCCTTGGCGTCGAGCAGCACCGTGGCGCCGCAGAAATTGAGGCCAGCGGTGAACGGTTTCTCGAATTCGTTGCGCACCACGCGCTTGCCGCGCAGGATGCCCAGCATGTCGGGCTGCAGCAGCTCGAGGAGGCGAGTGTCCGGATGCAGCTTGAGAAATTTCTGCAATTCTCCCGCTCCGCGCTTGCTACCCCTGCTCATGAATCCCTCCTCGCTGGCTGTTGAAGGGCCTCACACATGCCGGCGGCTTCGTAGCTGCGATTGATCATTCCCATGTCCAGCACTTCGGCCGCCGTGACGCGGATTCACGGCTTGCAGTCTCCCCGTCCCGGCGACGCTCAGAAATCCGCCGCAGGCGTCGCGCGACGGCGCGGCGGATCGAAGAAAGCGCCCTCGACCACGCGGCAGCGCGCCATCACCCGCGACCATTTCAGCTCGCGCTGATAGTAGATTTCGGCCCACAGTTCGTCGCCGGGCAGTCCCCAGGGCATGTGCATCGAGGCGAGCGCGATATTCGACTTGGCGGACGGCGACCATTCCGCCGAGGTCACGGTGCCAACCACATTGCGCTTTGAGTCATAGATGTACGCGGAGCGCGCCGGCTTGTTGCCCTCGACGTCGAGCCGCACCAGGCGGTAACGCGAGCCGCGCTTCTGCTCCTCGAGCAGCGCACGGCGGCCGTTGAAATTGGGTTTGCTGAAATCGACCAGCCGGCCGAGGTCGAGTTCGAACGGCGAGCGCGAGCGGTCGTGCATGATGGCCTGGTCGGCCGGGAGAAAATCGACCTGCGCCTGGATGAAGCCGGCCTCGATGCGCGCCACCTCGAGCGCGTGCGTGCCCATCGGGCGGATGCCGTGACTCGCGCCTTTCTCGAACAGGGCATCCCAGAGTTCCAGCGCGCGCGCCGGCTCGATCCACAGCTCGTAGCCGAGATCGCCGGTGAACCCGGTCCGGGAGACCATTAGTTCGGCGCCTGTGAACGAAAAATAGGCGATGCCGAACGGCGTGAGGCGCTCGACGCCACGGCAGCCGATCGCTTTCAGCACGGCGCAGCTGGTCGGTCCCTGCAGCGCGAGTGCGGCGACATCGTGCGTATCCTCGACAATCGAGACGTCGAAGCCGTAGGCTGAACGTACCAGCCAGTCCAGCTGGCGCTCCTGCGAGCACAGGCGGTAGTCGCCCTCGCGCAGGTGAAACACGGTGCCGTCGTCGATGACCCGGCCATTGTCGTCGCACCAGACGCAGTAACCGACCCGGCCCGCCCGGATCTTCGCGACATCGCGGGTGATCACCCGGTTCAGGAATTGCAGCGCGTCGGGACCCGTGATCCGGTGCTTGGTCATCGGCGACAGGTCGAACACGGCGCAGGCATTGCGTATCGCCGCATACTCGAGGGCCGTGTCGAAGAACGCGTCGGCCGTCGTGTAGTCCTTCCACTTGTGCCACGCGTTCAGGGTGTTGAGCCGCGAGCTGCGCGGATGGAACGGAGTCGGGTAGACCGCAGTCCTGAAATGCTCCTTGTGCCTCATGCTGCGCGCCCCCCGGCGAGCACCGCCCGCGCCGAATTCCTGCCGGCGGACCCCATGACGCCGCCGCCGGGATGGCAGCCGGCGCCGCACAGATAGAGTCCATGCACCGGCATCGCATATTGCGCCGCGCCCGGCACCGGCCGCAGCATCAGCAGCTGGTCGAACGCCAGCTCGCCGTGGTGCCAGTGGCCGCCGGTGATCCGGAATTCGCGCTCGATATCGGCCGGCAGCAGCAGTTCCGATGCGACGACCTGGCGACGCAGCCCCGGGGCGTAGCGTTCGAGCAGGCCGAGCGTCCGGTCGAGGAGGCCGGCGCGCGCGCTGTCGGTGCTCGCGCGTGGATCGAATGGCGCGTACTGGACGATCGCCGACAGGACATGCTGGCCGGGCGGCGCCAGGCTCTGGTCATGGATGCTCGGAATCGTGATCTCGAGCGCCGGATGCGGCGAGCACTCGCCGTACTTCGCGTGATCGAATGCCCGCTCGATATAACCGGGATCGGGTGCGATCACCAGGCGCGCGCCAGCGCGCTCGGCCGACAGGCGCGCAAAGCTCGGCAGCCCGTCCAGCGCCAGGTGCAGCTTGGCAGCCATGCCCTTGCTGCGGAAATGCCTGATCCGGTGAACGAATCCGGTTTCGAGATGGCGGGCACCCAATAGCTGAAGCAGGGTTCTGGCAGGATCGGCATTCGAGATCACGGTCCCTGCGGCGAGCTGCTCGCCGCTGTCGAGCTCGACGCCGGAAATCCGGTCGGCTTCCAGCGTGATCCTTGCGACCGCGCTGCCAGTCCGGATCTTCGCGCCGCTTGCGCGGGCCGCGGCGGCGAGCGCCTCGCTGACTGCGCCCATGCCTCCCTGCGGCAGCGACAGGCCACCGCCCACTCCGGTCGCCTGGCCACTCAGTCTATGCAGCAGCGTCAGGACCGAATTGTTCGAGCGTGGCCCGAGATTCGCGCCGAGCACGGCGTCGAAGGCAAGTGCGCCTTTCAGCAGCGGAGTGTCGAAGGTCTCCTCCAGCACGTCGAAGATGTTGACACCGGCGATCCGCAGGAATTCGCGCATCGAAGCGCGGCCCAGGCGGCGGATGTCGAGACCGAGCATCGCTGCGCCGATGAGCTCCGACCTGCCGCCGCCGCCGATCCGCGGCGGGCGCCGGTTGTGCTGTTTCCCGAGCACGCGCGCAAATCGCAGCATGCGGGTGTGGTATTCACGCAGCGCCGCCCGGTCCCGCTCCGGCAGCGCGCCGGCCTCGATCTCGCCCGCATTCAGCACCAGATGGTCGCCCTCGTCGGCGAGCGCGACGGTGCGCAGATTTGCCTGCGCCGTCTTCAGTCCATGCGAGGCCAGACCGAGTTCGTGCACGATGCCGGAATCCAGCTGGTAGCTGATATGCGCGCAGGCCGATACGCGGAATCCCGGCGCGAATTCCCGCGTGATCGCCGCGCCGCCGACCCGGTTGGCGGCCTCGAGCACCAGGACCTCGCGGCCGGCCTTGGCAAGATATGCGGCGCAGGCGAGACCATTGTGCCCGGCGCCGATGACGATGATGCGCTCAGTCGTCATGCCAGCCCTCGGGCACGAGATCCGGCCGGCGCAGGTCGAGCAGGATTTCGCGCGCGGCATTGGCGCCCGGTGCCGCCATGACGCCGCCGCCGGGATGCGTGCCCGATCCGCACATGTAGAAACCCCTTACCGGGCCGCGATACTGCGCGTAGCCGGGAAATGGACGATTGAACAGCAACTGGTCCATCGTCAGCTCGCCCTGGAAGATGTTGCCCTCGGTCAGGCCGACTTCGTTCTCGAGTTCACGCGGCGTGCGAACCTCGACATGGCGGACCAGCGAGCGGAAATTCGGGCTGTAGCGCCCGATCATGTCGAGCACGGTGTCACGAAATCCGTCGCGGTCCTGGTCGCTCCAGTCGTGGCCGTGGATCTTCGGCGGCACGTACTGGACGAACACCGACATGAAATGCTTGCCGACAGGCGCCATCGTAGGATCGGTCATCGAAGGGATCAGCAGGTCGAGATAGGGCTCCTTCGACCAGGTGCCGTCCTTCCAGTCGTCGTACGCGCGCTCCATTTTCTCCAGCGAATCGAGAAAATGCATGTCGCCGAAGCGCAGCGGGTTGTCGTCGCCGAGCGCCGGAAATACCGGCAGCCCGTCGAGCGCGATATTCAGCTTTCCCGACGAGCCGCGGATCTTGAAATTGCGGGCGCGGCCGAGGAATTCCGGATCGAGGTCCTTCTCGTCGAACAGCCTGGTGAATGTGCGCCGCGGGTCGAGATTCGAAACCACGATCTTCGACTGGTACTGGTTTCCATTCGCCGTCGCGACGCCGGTCACCCTGCCATTGCGGACGATGACGCGCTCGACCGGGGCGTCCGTGATGATCTCGCCGCCGAACGACCTGAAAGAGTTCGCGATCGCATTCGACACTGCTCCCATGCCGCCGCGCGCGAATCCCCAGGCGCCGATCGAGCCGTCGACGTCGCCCATGTAATGGTGTAGCAGCACGTATGCGGTGCCCGGGGAATGGACGCCCATCGCCGAGCCAATGATGCCGCTGCCCGAGAGATGGGCCTTGATGAGGTCCGACTCGAAATATTCGCCGAGGAAATCGGCGATGCTCATGGTGTAGAAGCGCAGCGTGTCGTAGATGAACTGCTCGCCGAACTTCATGAATTCCCGGCCGAGGAACAGCATCTCTCGGATGTCGCGCGGCCGGAGCGAGCTGGGATCAGGCGGCGTGCGCAACAGCAGCGGGCGAATGAACTTGCACTGGCGCATCACGTCGGTCGAGTAACGCTGGTAGGCGTCGGCGTCGCGGGCATTGTGGCGCGCGAATTCGCGGCGCTGGACTTCCTTGTTCGTGTAGTTGCCGAGGATGTCTCCGCTGCTGGTGATCGTCACGCCGCCGCCATATGGCACAACCTGGAGTCCATGGCGCGCCAGTTCGAGATCGCGGAATAGCTCCGGCCGCAGCAGGCTGCAGACATACGAGCAGTTCGAGTACATCCAGCCTTTCTCGATCTCGCGGCTGACCGCTGCGCCGCCGATCCAGGGGTTGCTCTCGATCACCAGGACTTTCAGGCCCGAACGCGCCAGATAGGCGGCATTCGTGAGGCCATTGTGCCCCGCGCCGACGACGATGGCATCGTAACTGGTCACGATCGGTATCCGCCTATGCTGCGCGACGCGCGGCTCGGGAACCAACGCTGGGCAGAAAGTGTAATCGTCGCCGGCCCGGGCCGTCGATGTCGGTGAGCCTGGCGCCGTGGCCGGAGGCGACATGGTAGGTCTTGTCATCGCCCAAGTAGCGGAAGTTGGACGAGACACCGGGCAACAGGCGGGTGACCGCCGGCCTGAAGTGCGCATTGGACTTGCAGAGTCTGGGTGTCATGGCCTTGGATTCCCTGCCGCACCCGCCCGGAATGCGGGTGCAAAGGCTCCCACAAACAGGCCACGGCGTCCATTTCATTGAATGGCCATTCATTCATTGAATTGCCGCAGGAACGCGCTAAGATGGTGCGCCAGTACCGACGAGGATTCATGTAACTATCTGATTTGAATGAAGTTGTCCTTGAATACAAAACGCTCGCCCCCGGCTGCCCGGCGGCGCCGCACAGCGCCGCCCGCGCAGCGCCGCGAGCAGTTGATCGAGGCCACCATGCGCTCCGTCGCCCGGCATGGCCTTGCCGACACCACCATTGCGACAGTCGCGCGCGAGGCGGGCCTGAGCCAGGGCATCATCAATCTGCACTTTCGCAGCAAAGAGGGGCTCTTGACCGAAACCCTGCGCTACCTGGCTGACGAGTACCGCAGCGCCTGCCAGGAAGCGGCGGCGCCGGCGCATATGTCGCCGGTTGCCGGCCTGCAGGCGATGGTCGATCTCGACTTCAGGCGCAATATCTGTGCCCGGGACAAGCTCGCGGTCTGGTTCGCATTCTGGGGGGAGCGGAAATTCCGCCCGACCTACCGGCGGATTTGCGCAAAACGCGACAAGTCGTATAAGGACATGGTGCGCCTGATGTGCGCCAGACTTTGCGGGCGGGGCGGCTATCCGGATGTCGATCCGGCACTGGTGGCCGACGGCCTGTCGGCGCTAACGGTCGGCCTCTGGCTCGATCTGCTGGTGCGTCCGGACTCGATGAGCCGCGATACGGCACGCCGGATCGCGCTGTCCTACCTGGCAGATGTGTTTCCGCATCACTTCCGGCAACCTGTTCCGATCGACCGGAGCTAGCCGGCCATGCGAATCGCGCTCGATGAGCAAGCACTGGTCTGGCACGTGCGCGCGGCCCGCGTCATCGACCAGGTCGCGGTATTCTTCGACATCACCGTGCCGATGCTCCTGCCGGCGCTGGTCGCCGGCAGAAACCGGCTGGGGGCAAGATGAGAGGCCGGTATCAGGACGGATTTGCGCTGCCCGGCGGCGTGTACCGGGATCCGGAGCTCTACGAGCAGGAGATTCGGCGGATATTCCTGAAATCCTGGATGTATGTCGGGCACCAGAGCCGGATTCCGGAACGCGGCGACTATTTCCTGTTCGAGATTGCGGGGGAATCCGTGATCATCGCGCGCGACGGCGACGGGCGGATCAATGCGATGATGAATGTCTGCCGGCACCGCGGATCGCGCGTCTGCGACCTGCCGGCGGGGCGCGAATCGCGGTTCGTGTGCCGCTACCACGGCTGGACCTACGGACTCGACGGCGCGCTGCGCGCTGCGGCGCGCACGCCTGAAGGATTCGATCGTTCGCAGCACGGTCTGCGGCGCCTGCACAGCAGGGTGTTCGCCGGGCTGATATTCGTCAACTTCGAGGGTGATCCGGAGTCATTCGCAGGCTTCGAGAGCGACATGGCGGGACCGCTGCGCCCGTACCGGCTGGAGCGCAGCAAGGTGGCTCACCGGCAGAACTACCAGATAGCGAGCAACTGGAAGCTAGCCGTCGAGAACTACTGCGAGTGTTACCACTGCCAGCCGGCGCATCCGGAGTATTCGGTCGGCCACGGTCGTGCCATCCCGCGACCGGAGTACGACGCGATGCTGGAGCAGGTGCTGCAACGGGCTCCTGAACTCGGCCTGACGCGGGATGCCGTGCACCGCTGCTGGCTCGATTCGGATGCCTTCGGCGCCGAGCGCGGGTTCGAGCGCTACCCGCTGCTGCGGGGCCACCAGACGGGCAGCCGCGACGGTCAGCCGGTCGCGCCCCTGCTCGGCGACATCAAGGGCTATGACGGCGGCGCAACCGACCTGCAACTCGGGCCCATGACATTCGGGCTGGCCTACTGCGACCACGTGATTCTCTACCGTTTCACGCCGCGCGCCCTGCGCAGCACCGACTGCGAGATCACCTGGCTCGTCAACGAATCGGCAGTCGATGGCAGGGACTACGATCGCACGAGTCTGACGTGGCTATGGAACGTCACGACGCTGGCGGACAAGGAAATCATCGAGCGCAACCAGGCCGGTGTCGACTCGCGTTACTTTGTGCCGGGGCCGCTGTCGCCGATGGAGGCCTTTACCCGGCAGTTCCTGAACTGGTATGTGGCGACGATGGGCGCGGCGCTCGAGGGCTGATCGCCCTGGTCTCGGACCGCGATCAGCATCGCAAACGGCAGGGCCAGCATGAACGACCCTGAGCGAAGGTCCACGTGGGCCAATTCACCGGCCCTGGCGGGCGCGATATATTTCCGCGTACTACATGAAATGGGAGGATTTCGCAGTCCAGATCAAGGATCCGCAGGGGGCCATTTTCCAGCTCGGATTCGTAAGTCTCCCGGGCGTCGCCTGGCCAGGCAGCATGTTGCGGCAAGTCGCGCGGGTCCATAGCATCGCACCCGGCGCGATCGTGTCCGTGCGCGCAAAGGGCCCTGAATGGCAGATGGACGGCTGTGGTGGGAACGCGATGACCTGTGCTATCGGGATGACAGCCTGCAATTCGGCGGGCGCGACCTGGCTGCGCTTGCCGCGGCGGCCGGCACACCGACATTCGTCTATCTGGCGGCGCGGGTTCGCGACAACCTGAAGCGGCTGCGCGCTGCGCTCCAGTCGCAGGGTGTCGAGCACGACGCCTTCTATGCGATCAAGGCGAATCGCTTCGCGCCCCTCGTCACTTATCTCAGGTCGCTGGGATACTGCGGCATCGATGCCTGCTCGCCTGCCGAGCTGCGCTACGCGCGCCAGCTGGGATTCGAGGAATCGCAGATTTCCTACACCGGAACGTCGGTGTCGGAGGGCGATCTCGATTGCCTGGAGCGCCATCCCGGCGTGCACGTGAATTGTGACTCGCTGAGCACTATCCGGCGGCTCGGGCGCCGCTGCCCTGGTCGCCGCATCGGCATCCGCTTCAACCCGGAACTGGGCGCCGGCTACAACGACAAGCTGCGTTACGCGGGCGCGAAGGCGACCAAGTTCGGCATTTACGCTGATCGCTTCGAGGAAGCCATGGTTCTGGCACGCGCGGCGAAGCTGCGGGTCGAATGCCTGCACTTCCACGTCGGCAGCGGCTATCTTGGCGATGCGCTGGACGTGTTCGAGCAGGTGCTGGAGCGGGTCGGCGAGCTGCTCGACGCCCATCCGGGGATCCGCACGGTGAATGTCGGCGGTGGCCTGGGCGTGCGCCTGGTCCAATCCGATGTCGCAGTCGACCTCGACCGCTGGGCTGCGAGCATCGCCCGGCGTATTGCCCGCCGCGGCGTGCGTATCCAGGTGGAGCCCGGCGACTACCTGATGAAGGATGCGGGGGCGCTCCTGGTGCGCGTCAACACCGTGGAAGACAAGGCGGGCACGCGCTTCGTGGGCGTCGACGCGGGCATGAATATCCAGAATCTCGCCGCCTACTACCAGACGCCGTTCATCGTCGCGCCGCTCGCGCGCGTCAGCGGCGCCCCGCTCGAGCGCGTGACCATCGCCGGCAACATCAACGAGGCTATCGACCTGCTTGCAGAGGATGTGGAGGTCCCTGCGCTGGCCGAGGGCGAGCTGCTGGCACTGCTGAATGCGGGCGGCTACGGTTCTGCGTCGAGCTCCAATCACTGCATGCGCGGTGAATTCGGCGAGTACCTGTTGCTCGACGGGGCCTGATCCTTCCTTGGACCCGAAATCCGACCGTGGTGAGTTGAAGCAGCGGCCCTACTG
>JBAQWM010000233.1:0-4600 GCA_049298915.1 Steroidobacteraceae bacterium
GCCGAGCGCTTCGCGCGGATGGTCGCCTGCCTCGGCGGGCCGGCGGATCTCGTCGAGCGGCCCGATCGCCATCTGGCGGCGGCGCCGGTCATCGTCGACGTGCCTGCGTCACGCGACGGATATGTCACCGCAATCGACACGCGTGCGCTTGGTATGGTGGTCGTCGCACTCGGCGGCGGCCGCACCGCGCCCGGGCAGACGGTGAATCCTGCCGTGGGTCTCGACTGGCTGGCCGGACTCGCTCAGCCGGTGCAGGCCGGCATGCCGCTTGCACGGGTGCACGCGGCGAGCGCAGGTGCTGCCCGGGAAGCCGCGGCCGCGGTTACAGCGGCCTATGCGATTGGCGAAGCGCCGGTTGCGCGCTCCCGGCTGTTCGAGCGGATCGAGAGCCGGCGCTAGGACGCGCGGCGCGGCCGGAAGTGCCGCGCGGGCTTTGCGGCGCGCCGGGACGGAGATGCATCCTCCATTCGCTGCACCGGAACCGCACTATTGGCGCGCGCGAATGCAGGCGTCGGCGAAAATGGCACGGCCTGGCGCATGGTCCGCTCGATGTCCCTGAGCAGCGAAGTCTCGTCCTCGGACACGAGCGACACTGCGTGCCCGTCATTTCCCGCACGCGCCGTGCGGCCGATGCGGTGGACGTAATCCTCCGGCACATGCGGCATGTCGTAATTGACGACCTGCGGCAGTTCCCGGATGTCCAGCCCGCGTGACGCGACCTCGGTGGCAACCAGCGCCGTCAATTTGCCGGCCTTGAATTCGGCGAGTGCGCGCGTGCGCGCGGCCTGGCTCTTGTTGCCGTGTATCGCAGCGGAACGGATGCCGGCCCGCTCGAGTTGCTGGGCGAGACGATTCGCGCCGTGTTTTGTACGGGTGAATACCAGCGCCTGGTGCCAGCGACCCTCGCCATTGGCGCCGTTCTGGAACAGGTGCACGAGCAGGTGCCGCTTGTCGTCCCTGGAGACGCGAAACGCACGCTGCACGACGCGATCCACGGTGCTGTTCGGCGGTGTCACCTCGACCTGGACCGGATTCTTCAGGATGCGCGCAGCGAGCACGCGGATGTCCGGCGTGTAGGTCGCCGAAAACATCAGATTCTGTCGCTGCCCCGGCAGCAACTTGATGATGCGCTTGATGTCGTGAATGAAGCCCATGTCGAGCATTCGATCGGCTTCATCGAGTACCAGGTGCTTCACTTGCGAAAAATCCACGAAGCCGCGATTGGCCAGGTCGAGCAATCGGCCGGGTGTCGCAACCAGGATGTCGCAGCCCGAACGCAGTCCATCGATCTGTGGCTGTTCGCCGACGCCGCCGAATATCACACGCGCGCGCAGGTTCTTGCGCACGCCATAGGTCCGGATGCTCTCGAGGATCTGGGCCGCGAGTTCACGCGTCGGCGCCAGGATCAGGAGGCGCGGAGCGCGGCCAGCGGCGGCACGCAAGAGCTGCAGCAGCGGCAGCACGAAGGCAGCCGTCTTGCCGGTGCCGGTCTGGGCGCCGGCCAGCAGGTCGCGACCGGCAAGCACCGGCGGAATGGCCTCCACCTGGATCGGTGTCGGTATGTCGTAGCCGCGGTCGGCAACAGCCGAGAGCAGCTCGGGCTCGAGCCCGAGGTCATTGAATTTCATGGATATTCTGTGGAATCCGAGGAGGGGTGGGCGCGCGGACTATACAGGAATTCGGGTCCGGCGGGGCATGTATCATTTGAGCCATGATTGCGAAAGGAAAATAATGCCCCGGGCCGTCATCCTGGTCCTGGATTCGTTTGGCATCGGCGCCACGGCCGATGCCGATCGATTCGGCGATACCGGCGCCAATACATTTGGACATATAGCGGCTTTCCGCGCCCGGGCCGGCGCCCCATTGAGGATCCCGAATCTCACGCGGCTGGGACTCGTTCAGGCTGCGCGCGAGAGCAGCGGTGAAACGCCGGCTGGCTGCGACCAGGATGTCGCGATCGTCGGCGCATACGGCTTTGCGGAGGAGATGAGCACCGGCAAGGACACGCCGAGCGGGCATTGGGAGATGGCCGGCGTGCCGGTGCTGGACGAGTGGGGCTATTTCAGGGACCCGGTGAACACGTTTCCCGCGGCGTTGCTGGAGCGGTTGATCAGACAGGGCAACTTGCCGGGCGTCCTCGGCAACTGCCGCGCCTCCGGCACGGAGATCATCGCAGAGCTCGGCGAAGAGCACCTGCGGACCGGCAAGCCGATCGTCTATGCGTCGGCGGACAGCGTGTTCCAGATTGCCTGTCACGAGGAAACGTTCGGGCTCCAGCGCCTGATCGATCTGTGTCTTGTCGCCCGGGGGCTCGTCGACGAGTACCGCATCGGGCGCGTGATCGCGAGGCCCTTCATCGGCAGGACAGCTGGCGACTTTCAGCGCACCGGCAACCGCCACGACTACGCCGTTCCACCGCCCGCGCCGACCGTACTCGACAAGCTCGTTGAGAGCGGCGGTGAAGTGATCGGCATCGGCAAGATCCCGGACATATTCGCCCATCGCGGAATCAGTCGTGAAGTCCAGGCGCACGGCAATGAGGCCTTGTTTGACGCCACGCTCGAGGCGCAGGCCGCCGCGCCGGACCGCTCGATCGTGTTCAGCAATTTCGTCGACTTCGACATGCTTTACGGTCACCGGCGCGACACCGAGGGGTACGCGCGTGCCCTGGAGCAGTTCGACGCGCGCCTTCCCGAACTGCTGGCGCAGCTGCGCGCCGACGATATCGTCATTCTGTCCGCGGACCATGGCTGTGATCCCACGTGGCCGGGCAGCGATCACACGCGCGAGCACATTCCCGTGCTGGCGTACGGCGAGAGCGTCGCTGCCCGGTCCCTCGGACGGCGCGCGACCTTCGCCGACATCGGCCAGAGTCTGGCCGGATTCTTCGGCCTTCCCGCCATGGATTTCGGCACCAGCTTTCTGAACTGAACTGCTGCAGCGATGCTCGAACCGCCTTGTGTACAATCAGCGGTTCAGCGGCCAAAGTACTGACGGTCCATGCCCTCCAAGCACATCGATGCCAAACGCGGTGATTTCGCGGCAACGGTGCTGTTGCCGGGCGATCCGCTGCGCGCGCAATACATCGCAGACGCCTACCTGAAGAATGCGCGGCGGGTCAATGAAGTCCGGAATATGTGGGGATTCACCGGCGAGTACCGCGGGCGGCCGCTGTCCGTCATGGCCAGTGGCATGGGGATTGCCTCGGCGTCCATCTATTGCCAGGAGCTGATCACGGAATTCGGCGTCAAGCGAATCATCCGCGTCGGCAGTTGCGGCACCACGCATCCGTCCGTGAAGCTCCGCGATCTCGTCATTGCGATGGGTGCATCGACCGATTCCGGCGTCAATCGCATGCGCTTTCACGGCTACGACTTCGCTGCGATCGCCAGCTTCAGGCTGCTCCGCAACGCCGTGGCGATCGCAGAGGAGAGAAAGCTGGAATTTCACGTCGGCAACCTGTTCTCGACCGATCTCTTCTACCGGCCGGAACCCGGAATGCTCGACGTCATGGCGAAGTACGGTATTCTCGGAATCGAGATGGAAACTGCCGGCATCTACACCCTCGCTGCCGAACTCGGGGCCGAGGCGCTCGCGATCTGCACCGTGAGCGACGACATCCGCAAGGGCACGGAGCTCACGCAGGCCGAGCGGCAGTCGAGTCTGGACGACATGATCCGGCTCGCCCTGGATACGGCGCTTATCGACACCTGACCCACGGACCCGGCACCCAGCAATGAGCGTAGTTGCCAGTTCCCTGCCGCCCCTGCTGTCCATTCTCGACCGCGTGCCGCGTGTCGACGAGGTCGGCGTGGAGGAACGCGTCGCCCGGTTTTGCAGCCGCAGCATCAAGAAGGAATCGAAAGTCCAGGCGCTGAAGCTCGCGCTCAGCATGATCGATCTGACCACGCTCGAGGGGCAGGATACGCACGGCAAGGTCACGCAACTGTGCCAGAAGGCGATTCATGTGCATGACACGCTGCCCGGGCTGCCACATGTCGCGGCGGTGTGTGTCTACCCGACGATGGTGGGCGTTGCCCGCCAGGCCCTGCGCGGTCACGACATCAAGGTTGCGTCGGTCGCGACCGCGTTCCCGAGCGGCATGGCGCCCCTCGCCGTCAAGCTGGAGGAAACCCGGCTCGCGGTGCAGGAGGGCGCCGATGAAGTCGATATGGTGATCTCGCGTGGCGCATTCCTCGAGGGCGAATACGCGCGCGTCTTTGACGAGATCATTGCGATCAAGGAAGCCTGCGGGCAGGCGCGCCTCAAGGTGATCCTCGAAACCGGCGAGCTCGGCACGCTCGACCGCGTTCGTCGCGCCAGCGCCCTGGCCATGCATGCCGGTGCCGACTTCATAAAGACCTCGACCGGCAAGATCCAGCCGGCCGCGACGCTGCCGGTCACATTGGTCATGCTGCAGGCGATCAGGGACTACTATCAGGCCACCGGACGTCGCGTCGGCATGAAGCCGGCGGGCGGCATATCCAGGGCCAAGCTGGCGGTCCAGTACCTCGTCATGCTGCGCGAAACGCTGGGGGAGGGCTGGCTGACACCGGAGTGGTTCCGGTTCGGCGCCAGCAGCCTGGTGAACGACATCCTG
>JBAQWM010000234.1:0-2364 GCA_049298915.1 Steroidobacteraceae bacterium
CGTGCCGCTGCCGCGCCGACCCAGCTGACAAACGCGGCGCCGTGCGCCTCGCGGCAGTACTGGCAATGGCAATGCGCAAAGAACAGCGTCGGCGGGCTGATCGAGAACCGCACCGCACCGCAGGGACAGCGCCCCTCGAAGTCGCTCATTGCGAAATCCTCATGAAGAAGACGATCCACAAGCCGAACAGCAGCACCGTGCTTGCCGCATGGACCAGGAACCGGTGTGTCACGCGGTTATAGCTGACGTGAATAGCGCTGTGCAGGGCGCGTAGCAACACGTAGGCCCAGGCGGCGGCGCGCAACCCCGGCGTCGAGCCGCCATTGTTCGCGATGGCAATGCAGAAAACATAGAACAGCACCGGCACCTCGAAGAGATTCCGGAAATTGTCCGCCGCCCGCGTGTTCCCCAGCCTGCCGGCGGCAGCACCGGCTGTCGCGAGAGACTGCGGATCGATGCGCTTGCTCCGCATTTCACCCAGGCGGTCGACATACAGCCTGATCCAGACCAGCGCGGTCACGAGCACCATGGCCGCACAGGGGAACCAGATGCGATCGCCTGTCATGTGCAGCCCCCGGAACACCCGGTGACGCCATCGAGCAGGTACAGCAAAATGGAGACCATCCCCCCCTCCCCCGTCCGCGGCAGCGGACGGCCGCAGCGGGTAACATACCGCAGGCCCGCGGGCTTGGCAGCCGGTACGCATAACCGATGAACGATGAACCGCACACCGAGGTCCTGCCGACATTCCGGGATGTGCAGGCCGCTGCAGACAGGCTCGCGGACATCGCACGCCGCACGCCGTTGCTTGCGCGGACACCGCTGGACGAGTTGACGGGCGGCCGCGTACTGATCAAGGTGGAATCACTGCAACGGACCGGATCGTTCAAGATCCGGGGCGCCTATAACCGCCTGGTCCAGCTGGATGCGGACGGGCGCAGATCGGGTGTGGTCGCGTTCTCGTCCGGCAATCATGCCCAGGGCGTCGCCTGTGCCGCCGCCATGCTGGGTATCCGTGCGACCATCGTTCTGCCGGCGGATGCGCCCAGGGCGAAACTCGAGGGCACGCGCGCATTCGGGGCCGAGATCGTCATCTACGACCGCGAACGGGAAAACCGCGAGGAAATTGCCGCGGGTCTTGCCGCGGATCGCGGCGCCACGCTGGTTCCTGCTTTCGACGACCCGCATATCATCGCGGGGCAGGGCACCGTCGGACTTGAACTCATGCAGCAGGCCGGCGAGCTCGGCGTGACGCCGGATCAGGTGCTGATACCCTGCAGTGGCGGCGGGCTCGTCAGCGGCTCGGCGCTCGCGATCAGCGAGCTGTCGCCCGCGACAGCAGTGCTTTGCGCCGAGCCTGCGGGATTCGACGACACGCGCTGGTCGCTCGCGGCGGGGCACCGTATTTCCAATGCGGCGGGCGCACGCACGATCTGCGATGCGCTGATGTCGCCGTCACCAGGGGTGATGACATTCGCGCTGATGCGCCGATTGCTTGCCGGCGGTGTTTCCGTCACCGATGGAGAGGTGCGGGCCGCGATGGCCTGGGCCTTCCGGCATCTGAAGCTCGTCACCGAACCCGGCGGATGCGTCGCACTCGCCGCCCTGCTGGCCGGCCACCTGCCGACGCGCGACAGGACCACAGCCATAGTGATTTCAGGCGGCAATGTCGATTCCGGCACATTCGCCCGCGCCCTGGACCAGGCCGGAGATCCCTAGTCCGGCTCGGATTCACCCGATTTCCGATCGCAGTTGATCCAGATATCCCCGCATGTAGTCGCTACGACGCAGCGCCTCGCGCCGCCCGGCTTCGGTCTGCATCGTGTCCGCCAGTTTCAGCAGCTTGACATAGAAATGGTCCACTGACGCCGCGGCGTCGTCCGGCTCGCGCGCGCTGCAAAACGGGTCATCGGGATGGTAGATCGCCCGTCCCAGCGCCGCGCCGACCGCGAAGCAGCGCGCGATGCCGATGGCGCCGAGCGCATCGAGGCGATCCGCGTCCTGCACGACTTTCGCCTCGATCGTGCGCGGTGCGATGCCTGCCGAGAAACTGTGCGCCTCGATCGCATGCCGGATGTCCGGGAGGCAGCCGGCTGGATAGCCCGCTTCCGAGAGGAACCCGACCGCGCGCGCGGCAGCGATGCGCGAGGCCTTCGACCGCTCGCTGGAATCCTTTGCGACGTGGACGCAATCATGCAGCCAGGCGGCCGGCAACACGATCTCGCCGCGTCCGCCTTCGGCGACGCAGAATCGGGCAGCCATCGCAACGACGCGGCGCACATGCACGAGCCCGTGACCCGGGTCGCCACCCTGCCGCTCCCCGAGGAAGCGCTCGAACAGCGGTTCCCACTCGCGTTGCAGGCC
>JBAQWM010000235.1:0-2463 GCA_049298915.1 Steroidobacteraceae bacterium
CACAAGATCCAGGGCATCGGCGCCGGTTTCATCCCCGAGATCCTGAACACCAAGGTCATCGACGAAATCATCCAGGTGACCAATGAGGAAGCCGGGGAGCACGCTCGGCGGCTCGGGCGCGAGGAAGGCATTCTGGTCGGTATCAGCTCGGGAGCCGCGCTCGTCGCAGCGCTCAAGGTCGCCGCACGCGAGGAGAATCGTGGCAAGCTGATCGTCGTGATCATCCCGAGCTTCGGCGAACGCTATCTGTCGACCTGGCTTTACGAGGAGGCACCCGTCAGTGGGCCCCGGCTCGTCGCCAGCAACTGAATTGCCCGAGGACTATGCGCGGCTTGCCGCCGAACTGGTGGCTTCCGGCGATGCCGCCGGCTTCCAGGCGCTGAAGAGCGGTCGCTGGCCCGACCGCCAGATCGTGCTCGCGACCATCGACCGCCTGCACCGCCTGCTGATCGCCGAGACATTGCCCGGGCTTGCGCCCGGAGAAGGCCCGGAACGGCGGGTCGAACGCGAACTTGCCGAAATCGAAGCGCTGCTCGCCGCCCAGATCCGGCTCGCGCTGGATTTCCCGGGCGAACCCGGTGACGAGCGCCAGCGCGGCCAGCGCACGCTCGACGCCGACAGCCGGCGCCTGGCCGCGGAGCTGCTCGGCAGGCTGCCCTGGCTGCGCGAACGCGTGTTCGAAGATGCCCGCGCCGCCTGGCGCGGAGATCCTTCCTGCCGTCACCCGATCGAGGCCCTGTACGCCTATCCGGGCGTGTTTGCCATCACGCGCCACCGCATCGCGCACATTCTCTATGAGCTGGATGTCCCGCTGTTGCCGCGCCTGGTCGCCGAAGACGCGCATCAGCGCACTGGCATCGACATCAATGCCGGTGCGCAGATCGGCCGCGAGTTTTTCATCGATCACGGCACCGGAGTCGTGATCGGCGAGACGGCGATTGTCGGGGAGCGCGTGACGCTCTATCAGGGTGTCACGCTCGGCGCCAAGAGCTTCCCCGTGGATACGTCCGGCCGCCTCGTCAAGGGCCAGCCCCGGCACCCGATCGTCGAGGACGACGTGACCATCTACGCGAGCGCCACCGTGCTCGGTCGGGTCACGGTCGGGCGCGGCAGCGTGATCGGGGGCAATGTCTGGCTGACGCACAGCGTGCCTCCGAACTCGCGGGTGTCGCAGGCTGCCCCCCTGCAGACCGGTTTCGAGCACGGCGCCGGCATCTAGGGCGCCCCGCCCGCAGCCCGAAGTTGCGCCAGGGTCCGCAAGCCACTATGGTCGCGGGGTCGCGCCGCGAGCCGAATAACAATGCGTCGATCCATGTCCCGCCGCGAATTCACGCGCCTTGCGGCCAGCGCCGGTGCTTTGGCTATCGTTCCGTTCGGGGTCGCCAGCTCCCAGGTCCGCTTCAGCTCCTACCCATTCCAGCTCGGCGTAGCCTCAGGTGATCCCACGACCGATGGCTTCGTGATCTGGACGCGAATCGCACCCGAGCCCTTCGTGCCGGAGGCGCTCGGCAAGACGATCTACGAGTTGGTCTGGGAAGTGGCGGAGGACGCATCCTTCTCGCGGATCCGTGCCAGCGGCAAGGCCGCCGCGCGGGCCCATCTTGCTCATGCCGTACATGTGGAAGTCGGCGGCCTTGAACCAGGACACGAGTATTTCTATCGCTTCCGGATCGGGAATTATGAGAGCCCGGCCGGGCGCGCCCTGACCTGCCCGTCCGGCGCGATTGAGCGCCCGCTGCGCTTCGCGGTAGCTTCCTGCGCCCATTACGAGCAGGGCTTCTTTGCGGCTTATCGCTATATTGCCGACGACCGGCCCGATCTCGTGATGATGCTCGGCGACTACATCTATGAAGACGCCTGGGGCGAACGGCGCGTGCGGTTGTTCGACACGCAGGAAGCCCACACGCTGACCGATTATCGCCATCGCTACTCCCAGTACCGCACCGATCCTGACCTGCAGGCTGCGCACGCGGCCTGCCCCTGGCTCGCGGTCTGGGACGACCACGAGGTCGACAACGATTACGCCGGACTGACCGGCGAGAACGAAGTCTGCGGCGGCGCAGCCGTCAGGGAGTCGTTCCCGTCCCGGCGCGCGGCGGCCTATCAGGCCTATTTCGAGCACATGCCGATCCGGCCTTCGCGACTGTTGCCAGGCATGGCGGCACGGCTCTACGGCACGGTGGACTGGGGGACACTCGCCCGTTTTTACCTGCTCGATACGCGCCAGTTCCGCTCCCCGCAGGTCTGCACCAATCCGCCGACACCCTGGCGCTGCGATACCACGCTTGGCAGGAAGATCCTGTTCAGCGGGGCCGGCGGTGGCAGTTTCGTGAATCCGGAGGCAGAGGACTGCAAGGCTGCGCTCGCTGATCCGGCGCGCACGATGCTGGGCGCCGAACAGGAGCAGTGGCTCGACGGGCAGCTCGCGGCGAGTCGCGCGGCCTGGAACATCCTGACGCAGAG
>JBAQWM010000236.1:0-4088 GCA_049298915.1 Steroidobacteraceae bacterium
GCACGTGGCGGACGACCTCGAGCAGGTAGAGGTCGCGGTTGACGATGGTGGACAGCCAGCGCCCGCAGCGCAGGCTCGGGCCGACCAGTTCGTGGGTGGCGAGCGTGATCGCGGCCGGCACGCCGCGGAACACGACATGCAGGTGGCGGTCGGTGATGCACCACACCAGGCACTTCAGGCGATGGCGCCTGCAGCTTTCCGCGAGCTGTCGCGCGGCCCGGTTGCGCCGCGCGAGATCGGCATAGAGCAGCCGGCGGCCGCGACTCTGCGCCACCACGTGCCGCAATGATTCTGCGGTCGCGTTCTCGACGCTGAGCGCCATGTCCTGGCCTCCCTGCCGGTGACGCCGGGATCATGTCAGCGCCGGGATTCTGCCGCCCTGCAAGTAACTGGCGCGGTCGTCAAAAAATGACTGCCCGGGGTGCAGGATGCGACCGGAAGGCGTACCGCCTATAATCGATTCGCAAGCCGCAGGTGGCGTCCATATTGGCCATGGGACAGGACGAAGAACTGGTCATCCTCTTTGCCGATGTAGTCGGCAGTACGCGGCTGTTCGAGCAGCTGGGCGACCAGACCGCGCGCGACAAGGTCTCCACCTGCGTGGAGATCATGCGTACCGCGACCGAGCAGTGCCAGGGCACGATCGTCAAGACCATGGGCGACGAGGTCCTCGCGACCTTCCGGGACTGCGACCGGGCGATGGATGCCGCGGTCCAGATGCAGCTCGCGATCGGCGCGAATCCTGAGCTCGATGTGGGCGGCCAGCACATCGCGATCCGCATCGGCTGTCACTTCGGGCCGGTCGTACTCGAGACCCGCGATGTGTTCGGCGCGGCGGTCCATACCGCCAATCGCATGACCAGCCAGGCCAAGGCCGGCCAGATCATCATCACCGACTCCATCTTCGTGCGGCTGTCCGATGAATGGCGCGCGGTCGCACGCCAGCTCGACGTGGCGGTGCCGCGCGGCCAGCAGGGCGAGGTCACCATCTACGAAGTGCTGTGGCAGCTTGGCGAAGCCACCAGCATGCTGCCGGCGATCGCCTCGATCTCCGAGCAGCACCATTCATTCCGGATCCGCCTGACCTACCTCGGCGAAGAACTGGTGCTCGACGACCGCGGGCGCGCCTCCGCGACGCTCGGCCGCGGCCAGGAAAACGACCTGGTGATCAAGGGCAACCTGGTGTCGCGGCTGCACGCGCGCATCGAGGCCGGCAAGAACCGCTTCATGCTGATCGACGAGAGCACCAATGGATCCTTCGTGCAGGGCCAGAATGGCGACGATGCCTTTGTGCGCCGCGACGCCATACCGCTGAAGGGCAAGGGCGTGATCGGGCTCGGGCGCGTGCCGGAGCCGCAGTCCTACCACACGGTCGAGTACAGCTGCGAAGACGCGGCCGATACGGCCCCGGCAGGCTGAGCCGCGCGCTATTTCAGCCGCGCGCGCAGTGCCTCGAGCTCAGCCGAGAGCTCCGCCGGCAGGCGTGAGCCGTAGCCCGCCAGGTATTTTCCGATTTCTTCCGCCTCCGCGCGCCAGCGGTCGGGATCCACCGACAGCAGTTCAGCAAGCGTTGCCGCGGGCAGCTCGAGGCCCTTGAGATCGAGCGAGTCGGCGCGCGGGACGGCGCCGATCGGCGTCTCCTCGGCGGTCGCCTTGCCCTGGCAGCGCCCGATGATCCAGGCCAGCACCCGCAGGTTCTCGCCGAAGCCCGGCCACAGGAAGTGTCCGTCGGCGTCGCGGCGGAACCAGTTGACGTGGAAGATTCCCGGCAGCTTCGGCACGCGCTCGGCCATCGACAGCCAGTGCTGCCAGTAGTCGCCGAAGTTGTAGCCGGCGAATGGTTTCATCGCCATCGGGTCGCGGCGCACCACGCCGACGCTGCCGGTCGCGGCGGCAGTCGTCTCGGAGGCCATCGCGGCGCCGACCAGCACGCCGTGCTGCCAGTTCTGCGCCTCGAATACGAGCGGAGCCAGGGTGCGGCGGCGGCCGCCGAAGATCAGCGCCGAGATCGGCACGCCTTGCGGCGCGTCCGCCATCGGCGAGTAACCGGGATTCTGCCGCGCCGAGACCGTGAATCTCGAATTGGGATGGGCTGCCGGGCCCTTGCTGGGATCGAATGGCCGGCCCTGCCAGTCGAACGCCGCTGTGCCCTGGCCGATGCCTTCCCACCACGGCTGCTTGTCGGCCGTCAGTCCGACATTCGTGAAGATGGCGTTGCGGCGGATCATCTCGAAGGCATGGCGATTGGTCTTCGGGTTGGTGCCCGGGACCACGCCGAAGTAGCCCGCCTCCGGGTTGATGGCCCACAGCCGTCCGTCCGGCCCGGGATGGAGCCACGCGATGTCATCGCCGACCGTCCACACCTTCCAGCCCGGCATGCTGGCCGGCGGAATCAGCATCGCCAGGTTGGTCTTGCCGCAGGCGGAGGGGAAGGCGCAGGCGAGGTAATGGATCTTGCCGGCGGGATTCTCGACGCCGACGATCAGCATGTGTTCCGCGAGCCAGCCCTCCTGGCGCGCCTGCCAGCTCGCGATGCGAAGCGCATGGCACTTCTTGCCGAGCAGCGCATTGCCGCCATAGCCGGAACCGTAACTCTGGATCTCGAGCGACTCCGGGAAATGCATGATGAAGCGCCGCTCCGGATCGAGCTCGCCGGTCGAATGCAGGCCGCGGACGAAGTTGTTTCCGCCATTCATGCGCTTGAGCGCTTCGGCGCCCATGCGCGTCATCAGCTTCATGTTGGCCGCGACATAGGCGCTGTCGGTGATCTCGACCCCGAAGCGCGCGTAGGGCGAATCGATCGGTCCCATGCAATACGGAATGACGAACATGGTGCGGCCGCGCATGCAGCCTTCGAACAGCGCGTCCATCTTCCGGCGCGCCTCGGCGGGCGCCATCCAGTTGTTGTTGGGGCCGGCGTCGTCCTGTGATTCGCAGCAGATGTAGGTCAGGTGCTCGACCCGCGCGACATCGGTCGGATGGGAGCGGTGCAGGTAGCAGCCCGGATGGGTCTCGGCGTTCAGCGGCAGCAGGTGACCGGTCGCCAGCATGCGCCGGACCAGCAGGCGGTATTCGGCTTCCGACCCGTCGCACCAATGCACATGCACGGGTAGCGTGCGCTGAGCGACCTCTTCAACCCAGCGCCTGAGCTCCGACGGGGCCAATGCGGGAGATACCGGTCGTTCGGCTGCTATCACCATGCCTGCTTCCCCTGCGCGACCCGGGATTATAAGCATGGCAACGCCTTAAACGCGTTGATCTCGAAGGACAAAGCCCCGAGACTGCGGAAATGACCATTTCCGGCTCATATTCCAGCCTGCTCGGGCCCGCTGGTCCGCTGGCGCGGGTGATCGAGGGTTTCGAATCGCGCCGCGAGCAGCAGCTGATGGCCGACTGGGTGGGCGAGACGCTCGCGAGCCGCGGCATACTCGCAATCGAGGCCGGCACCGGCACCGGCAAGACCTATGCCTATCTGGTGCCGGCGCTGCTGTCCGGCCGCCAGGTGATCATCTCGACCGGCACCCGCACCCTGCAGGACCAGCTGTTTCACCGCGACCTGCCGACGGTGTCGAAGGCGCTCGGGCGTCCGGTGCGGGTGGCGTTGCTGAAGGGGCGCGCAAACTATCTTTGCCGCCACCGGCTGAACCTGGCGGACGCGATGCCGGACTTGCCGGGCATGGAATTGCCGGCGAGCAAGACCATCGCGCGCATCCGCAAATGGTCGCGCAGCACCGCGAGCGGCGACCTCGCGGAGGTCAAGAGCCTGCGCGATTCGGATCCGGCCTGGGCGGTCGTGACCTCGACGCGCGAGAATTGCCTCGGCGCCGAATGCCCGGAATATTCGCGCTGCCACGTGGTGCTCGCGCGACGCGAGGCGCAGGCGGCCGACATCGTCGTCGTCAATCATCACCTGCTGCTCGCGGATCTGGCGCTCAAGGACGAGGGATTCGGCGAACTGCTGCCGGGCACCGAGGCGGTCGTGCTCGACGAGGCCCACCAGGTTCCGGAGATCGCGGCGCAATTCTTCGGCCGGTCGCTGGCGGGACGGCAATGCTCGGCATTCGCGCGCGACACGCTCGCGGAACTGG
>JBAQWM010000237.1:0-16298 GCA_049298915.1 Steroidobacteraceae bacterium
ACATGCTCTCGAAGCGGCGTAGCCGCTCGATCGCGCGGCCGCGCCAGGTGGCCATGGCGCTCTCCCGGGAGCTGACCAATCACAGCCTCCCGGAGATCGGCGATGCCTTCGGTGGGCGCGACCACACTACCGTACTGCATGCCTGCGACCGCATAAAAGGCCTGCGCGACAGCGATCGCCGCGTGGGCGAGGACTATCTGAACCTGTTGAGAATCCTGACCGGTTGATGTGGATAATGTGTGGGCTGGCTCCGGATCGTTTTTACTCCACACCCGTTCCACAGGGGAGACAGAGGAACATCGCAGGTATCACGTGCGTTTATGCTTCTCGCAAGCTGTTGCGATCCATGGATTTCTGCCGGTTTTCCACTGATATCCGCTGCTCTGTTACTACTACAGTCACAAGAATCATTAATCCAAATCAGGTGTATAGATGAAATTCAGCGCCGAACGCGAACCACTGCTTGCTGCACTTCAGTCTGTCATTGGCGTCGTCGAGCGGCGCCAGACGATGCCGATACTCGGAAATCTGCTGTTGACTGCGAAGCAGAACAAACTCTCGATTACGGCAACGGATCTCGAGGTCGAGCTCGTAGCACAGGCTGAAATCAGATCGAGCGCGGATGGCCAACTGACACTCCCGGGACGCAAGCTCCTCGATATCTGCCGTTCGTTGC
The DNA here is from genome assembly GCA_049298915.1 of Steroidobacteraceae bacterium. Taxonomy (GTDB): domain Bacteria; phylum Pseudomonadota; class Gammaproteobacteria; order Steroidobacterales; family Steroidobacteraceae; genus SCUD01. The sequence goes on from JBAQWM010000237.1 coordinate 677, forward strand.
CGGAGGGTGTCAGCCTGACGGTAACGCAGGATGGGGAGAAGGCCACGGTGCGCGCTGGCCGTAGCCGATTCGTGCTCGCGACCCTGCCGGCCACGGACTTCCCCGTGATCGACGAGCTGGCAAAACAGCAGACTCTTGAGCTTGCCCAGGCGGACATGAAGCGCCTGCTGGACAAGACGCACTTTTCGATGGCCCAGCAGGACGTTCGCTACTATCTAAACGGGATGTTGCTGGAAACGGACGGGAAAATGCTGCGAACGGTTGCGACTGACGGCCATCGTCTCGCATTGTGCGAAATGGACCTGCCATCGAAAGCCCAGGGGCAGCAGGTCATCGTACCGCGCAAGGGCGTCCTGGAATTGCAGCGATTGCTGGGCACGGAAGGCAACGTTTCGATCACGATTGGAACCAATCACGTTCGCGCCCAGATCGGCGATGTTCGCTTCACATCGAAGCTAATTGATGGCAGATTCCCGGAATATAGTCGGGTTATTCCGGCCGCGCCGCCGAAAGCGGTGGTCGCTGACCGAGAAATGCTGCGCGCCGCGCTGCACCGCACCTCGATCCTGGCAAACGAAAAATACCGCGGAATCCGGCTGGCCCTGAAGAAGAACTCGCTGACATTGCAGGCACACAATCCGGAGCAGGAAGAGGCCGAGGAGCAGGTTGAGGTGAACTACAAGGGGGACGAGCTGGAAGTGGGGTTCAACGTGACCTATCTGCTGGAGGCGCTCGCTGCTGTTGACGGGGCTGAGGTCGAGATCGGCGTAACGGATGGCAACTCGAGCTGCCTGGTGCGGGCACCGGGGGCCAACAGCGCCCGCTACGTCGTCATGCCCATGAGGCTGTAAGGGGCGCAATGCCCCTCAGCTGGTTTCGCGCCGAGCAGTTCCGTTGCTTGGCGTCGGTTGAGCTGGAGCTCGATCCGCTTGCGAATGTCTTCGTGGGGCCCAACGCCTCTGGCAAGACCAGCCTGCTAGAGGCGGCGTTTTTCCTGGGGCGAGGCCGGTCTTTTCGTACCCGCCGGCGTGATGCCCTGATCCGCCATCAGCAAGATGCGTTCGTGCTGGCCGGGCGCTCTGAAGGCGGTGTGGCCCCGGCCATGCTGGGCGTGCGAGCTCGCCGCAATGGCACGGAATGGCAGATGAACGGCACGGCGGTGGCGAGCGTCGCGACATTTGCAGAGCAGTTTCCTGCGCAGGTCATTGACCCCGAAATCCATAAGCTCCTCGAAGAAGGACCGGGCCGCCGGCGCCGATTCATGGACTGGGGGGTGTTCCACGTGGAACCTGCTTTTCTGGGCACCTGGAGGCGATATCACCAGGCGCTCAGGCAACGAAATGCCGCCCTCAAGCAGGGCCGCGCTGACGGCGATATCGCGGCATGGGAGCGGGAACTGGCGCATAGCGGGGAAGAGCTCGCCCAGCAGCGGGAAGCCTATCTGGCGCGGCTTCAGGGGCCCCTGTCCGCCTTGGGCGAGGCCTTGCTGGGCAGTCCCATTGCCCTCCTGCACAGGCGCGGCTGGGAGGAAAAGAGGCCGCTGCTCGAGGTCCTCGAGGCGGAGAGGGCTAGAGACCGGCGCTATCGAGCGACACAGGCCGGGCCGCACCGCGGCGACGCGACGATAGAGATCGGCGGTCGAGCCGCGAAGGACCAGATCTCTCGCGGCCAGCAGAAACTGCTTGCGGCAGGACTGGTGCTGGCCCAGCTGCAGGTTCAGGAGCAGGAACGGCCGGGACGCTCAGCCTTGCTTTTGGACGACCCCGCGGCAGAGCTCGACCGCGAAAATTTGCGGCTCCTGATGGGGGCCCTGAGATTTGTACCGGCGCAGCTCTGGGTTACGGCATTACAGGGCGACATACCGGGGCTGCCTGGGCGCTGCAGGATGTTCCACGTGGAACAGGGCGTCATCCGGGCAGCCTGATGTTCCACGTGGAACGGCTGCTGGCGATTATCCACAGGCGAATCTGCGGGCGCAGGCGCCCCTGCTGACGGCGCTTGCATGCGCTGATTCCATGCGGCAGCAGAGAGGTATTTTGCATCGCAAAACGAACGCTTGAATGTCTCCTCACCGCCGCATTTTCCACAGTTTCGTCCACAGCCAGCGCGGCCGGACGGGGGTGTCCCCGAGTGGAGGCAAGCAACTGAAAAACAAAGTAAAAACAAAGTTTCTCATGCTAGAATTCCGGGATCATGTTGCCAGGTCCTCAGCTCCCCACCGAAGACAACTACGACTCCAGTAAAATCAAGGTCTTAAAGGGGCTGGAGGCCGTCCGGAAACGGCCCGGCATGTACATCGGCGATACCGACGATGGAACCGGCCTCCACCACATGGTTTTCGAGGTCGTGGACAACTCGATCGACGAGGCGCTCGCAGGCTATTGCGACCGGATCGTCGTGACGATTCACGCCGACGAATCGATCACGGTGCAGGACAACGGCCGGGGCATTCCGACCGACATCCACAGCGAAGAGGGCCGGTCCGCAGCCGAAGTGATCATGACGGTGCTGCATGCAGGCGGAAAATTCGACGACAACTCCTACAAGGTCGCAGGCGGGCTGCACGGCGTCGGTGTTTCGGTCGTGAACGCCCTGTCAGGCGCGCTGACGCTGACCATCGCGCGCGATGGCAGGCTGCACCGCCAGCAGTATCGGTTGGGCGAGCCGCTCGGCCCGTTGGTGCCGGTCGGCTCGACTGCCGAGCGCGGCACGACGATCCGGTTCAAGCCGAGCAGCACGATCTTCACGAATACGACTTTCTCTTACGACTGGCTGGCGAAGCGCCTGCGGGAGCTGTCGTTCCTGAACTCCGGCGTGCGCATCGAGCTCATCGACGAACGTGAGGACAAGAACGACGTATTCGAGCACCAGGGCGGCGTGAGCGCCTTCGTGCAGTACCTGAATCGCAGTCGCGCGGCCATCCACCCGAATATCTTCTACTTCCATGGCCAGGAGGGCCCGATTTCGGTGGAAGTCGCGGCGCAGTGGAATGACTCCTACCAGGAGTCGATGTACTGCTACACCAACAACATCCCGCAGAAAGACGGCGGCACGCACCTGGCGGGATTCCGCGCGGCGCTGACGCGCAAGATCAACGATTTCATCGAAAAAGAAGGCCTCGCGAAGCGCGAAAACGTGTCGCTGACGGGCGACGACGCGCGCGAAGGCATGACTGCGATCCTCTCCATCAAGATGCCGGACCCGAAGTTCTCCTCGCAGACCAAGGACAAGCTGGTGTCCTCCGAAGTCAAGGGCGCGGTCGAGTCCGTGGTGGCCGCGAAGCTGGGAGAATTCCTGCTGGAGCGCCCGGCTGACGCGCGGGCGATCTGCATGAAGATCATCGACGCTGCGCGCGCCCGCGAAGCGGCACGCAAGGCGCGCGAGATGACGCGGCGCAAGGGCGCGCTGGACGCCTCGGGCCTGCCGGGCAAGCTGGCCGACTGCCAGGAGAAGGATCCGGGCAAGTCCGAGATTTTCCTGGTCGAAGGCGAATCAGCCGGCGGCTCGGCGAAGCAGGGGCGCGACCGGCGCACGCAGGCGGTGCTGCCGCTGAAGGGCAAGATCCTGAATGTCGAGAAAGCGCGCTTCGACAAGATGCTGTCTTCGCAGGAGGTCGTCACGCTGATCAGCGCGCTCGGCACCGGCATCGGGCGCGACGATTTCGATGCGGCGAAGCTGCGTTACCACCGCATCGTAATAATGACGGACGCTGATGTCGACGGCTCGCACATACGGACGCTGCTTCTGACTTTCTTTTACCGGCAAATGCCGGAATTGATCGAGCGCGGCCACATCTACATAGCGCAGCCGCCGCTGTTCAAGATCAAGCGCGGCAAGCAGGAGATCTACGTCAAGGACGAGGCGGAGCTCGAGCAGCTGCTGCTCGCAAGCGCGCTGGACGGCGCGGCACTGCATGTCAATCCCGAGGCGCCGCCGCTCGCGGGATCGGGGCTCGAAATGCTTGCGCGGCAGTACATGGAGGTCAAGGCGATCATCAACCGCTGGTCGCGGCGCTACGACCGGCGCGTGCTCGAGCAGCTGCTTGCGATGCGCACGGTCGGGGAACAGCAGTTTGCGGATGCCGCCTGGCTCGAGGGCTGGGCGAAGGAACTGGAGGCGCGCCTGAACGCCGAAGGCAGCCTGGTTCACAGCTACCGGCTTTCCGTGCGCCGGAACGAGGAGGGTGCGCCGATCAGGGTCGATGTCGCGCGCACCGAGCATGGCGTGACCGCAGAAAAGCACCTGCAGCGGGAATTCTTCGAGTCGGCGGAATACGCGCGAATCGCCGAACTCGGCGTGACGCTCAACGATTTCATCGGGCCGGGCGCGTATATGGCGCGCGGGGACGGGCGGCTGGAGATCCGCGGCTTCCCGGAAGCCATGAGCTGGTTGCTGGAGCAGGCGCGCAAGGGACAGGCCATCCAGCGCTACAAGGGCCTCGGCGAGATGAACCCGGCGCAGCTGTGGGAGACGACCATCAATCCGGAGGTCCGGCGGCTGCTGCAGGTGCGGGTCGAGGATGCGGTGGCGGCGGACGATATCTTCACGACGCTGATGGGCGACTCGGTCGAACCGCGCCGCGAGTTCATCGAGAAGAACGCGCTCTACGTCACCAACCTTGATGTCTGAGGATCGGGCGCCGCGCTGATTTCCCGCATCTTGCCCTCGATCCAGCGCTGCACCTCCGCATTCAGATCGCGCGGCTCACGCCCGGCCGTTTCGACCGGCGGCCCGATCACGACGCGAATCTTCCCCGGTTTCTTCAGCAGGCCGCGGCGCGGCCAGAAATCCCCGGCGTTGTGGGCAACCGGGATCAGCTTGACGCCGGTCTGCGCGGCAAGCAGCGCGCCCGACATGCCGTACTTGCGGGTCTCGCCCGGCCCGACCCGCGTCCCCTCGGGGAAGATCATCACCCAGATGCCGGCCGCAAGACGTGCGCGGCCCTGTTCCAGAATCTGGTTGACCGCCCGGTGGCCGGCGCCGCGGTCGATCGCGATACCGGGCATCATCCATGTCGCCCAGCCGACCAGCGGAATCCACAGGATCTCGCGTTTGTAGACCCAGGCCGAGGGCGGGAAGACAACCATCTGCGCCATCGTTTCCCAGGCCGAGGTGTGCTTCCACATCGTGATGTGGGCGCCTTCGCGCGGGATGTTCTCGCGGCCCTCAAGGACCCAGTCAAGGCCGCAAAGGACTTTCGCGAACCACAGGTTGGAGCGCGCCCAGCCACGCGCAAAGGGGTACAGCAGACGAAGCGGCAGCCAGCCGACCAGCGTGATGACCGCACCCCAGGCCGGCGAGCTCGCGAACAGGAGACCGGTGTAAACGAGCGATGCAAGCCACTGCAGCGGCGCGATGCTGCGCCATTTCGCGCTGCCATCAGGATGACTCATTTAATTTTATTTACTGTCAATTAGTCGACTGATATTAGGATGTTTATAAACATCCGTAATAGTCGGTTTTTCAGCCAGGCAGGCGCGCCAGATTCGCCGTGTGCTGGAACAATCGCTGCAGGGCCGCGAGCAGCGCCAGACGATTTGCGCGCAGGGCGGCGTCATCGGTCATGACCATCACGCGATCGAAGAATGTGTCCACCACCGGGCGCAGGCTGGCGAGCCGGCGCATCGCTTCGCCATAGCGTCGTCCCGCGAGCGTTCCCTCGATCTCCGTGCGCAGCTCGTCGAGGGCGGCGGCAAGCTGCCGCTCGGCCGGATCGCGGAGTAATCCCGGGTCCACGCGCGGGCTCGCCTGTCCGCCCGACTTGCGGAGGATATTGCTGATGCGCTTGTTGGCGGCGGTCAGGCTCGCAGCTTCCGGGAGCGCAAGGAAGGTGACCAGCGCGCGCAGGCGCTGGTCGAAATCGAGCGGCGAGACCGGGCGCATGTCGAGCACGGCGTCGAACATTTCCATGGTCACGCCCGGCGCGCCCTCGAGATACCAGGCGCGCAGCCGCTCCATCATGAAGCCGTAAACCTCATCGACCACGCTGTCCGGGACCACCGGCGATTTTCCGTCTGCCAGGCGCTGGATGTCGGCGCGGACCGAATCGAGCGCCGCGATGATCAGCTCGCGCAAATCCATGGCGACGCGTTTTTCGATCAGGATTCGCAGCAAGCCGAGCGCCGCGCGGCGCAGGCCAAAGGGGTCCTTGGCGCCGGTTGGCTTCTCCCCGATCGCGAATATCCCGACGATCGTGTCGAGCTTGTCGGCGACCGCGAGCGCGAGCCCGGCATTGGTCGCAGGCAGCGCATCGCCTGCGAAACGCGGCAGGTACTGCTCGGCGATGGCGGCCGCAACCTCGGCGGTTTCGCCATCATGGCTCGCGTAGTAACGGCCCATGACGCCCTGCAGCTCCGGGAACTCGCCGACCATGGCAGTCACGAGGTCGCACTTCGAAAGCCCGGCGGCGCGCTGCGCCGGAGCGGCGTCATGACCCGCGAGTGCGGCAATCTGGGCCGCCAGGGCGGTAATCCGCGCGGTCTTGTCGGACAGGGAGCCGAGACGCGCCTGGAATGTCACGCCGGCAAGAGCGTCCAGGCGGGAGGCAAGCGTCTGCCTGCGGTCGAGGGCGTAGAAAAATTCGGCGTCGGCAAGCCGCGGGCGGACCACGCGCTCATTACCGGCGCGAACCTGGGCCGGGTCGCGGCTCTCGATATTGGCAACAGCGATGAAGACCGGCAACAATCCGCCGGCAGCTGAACGCACGGGAAAATAGCGCTGGTGATCCTGCAGGGTGGCGACCAGGACTTCCGGCGGCAATTCCAGATAGCGCTCGTCGAAGGTCCCGGCGATCGCGACCGGCCATTCGCAGAGCGCAGCGACTTCCTCGAGGACCGAGGGCTCGATGATCGCTTCGCCGCCGGCCGCGCTGGCGGCGGCGGTGACGCCTGTGGCGATGCGCTCGCGCCGTGCCTCGAAATCCGCCAGCACGAAACCCCGCTTCTTGAGCGCCGCAACATAACCGCCGGGCGAGCGCAGCGAAATCGGCTTCGGCGCGTGGAAACGATGGCCGCGGGTCGTGCGCGCGGAGCGCAGGCCGAGGAGCTCGCAGTCGATCACGTCACCGCCATGCAGCATGACGAACCAGTGCGCGGGGCGGACGAACTGGCTCTCGCCCGCGCCCCAGCGCATGCGGCGGGCGACCGGCAGGCGCTCCAGGGCCTGTTGCACGATGGCGGGCAGCAGTTTCGCCGCGGGGGCGCCCGGGCGCGTGACCGAGCAGAACAGGAATTCGCCTTTAGTCTCGGTGACGCGGTCAAGCGCGCTGAGGGCGACACCACAGGATTCCGCGAACGCGACAGCCGCGCGCGTGGGCTGGCCCTCGGCGTCGAAGGCGACCGATACCGGCGGCCCACGGCGCTTGAGCGTCTGCTCGCCCTGGGTATCGGCCAGGCGGCGCACATGGACCGCGAGACGCCGCGGCGTGCCGTAAGCCTCCGCCTTTCCGTGCTCGAGTCCCGCGGCATCGAGGCCGGCAACTACGCCCGCGCGAAACGATTCGGCGAGCGCCAGCAGGCTTTTCGGCGGCAGTTCCTCGGTGCCGATTTCGACCAGGAAATCGCGGCGCTTCAAGTTGCCGCCTTGCCCAGCAGCGGGAAGCCCTGCGCCTCGCGGCTTGCGTAGTAGGCGAGGGCCACGGCGCGGGCCAGGGCGCGGACGCGCAGCAGGTAGCGTTGCCGCTCGGTCACGGATATGGCCTTGCGCGCATCCAGCAGGTTGAAGGCATGGGAGGCCTTCAGGAGCTGCTCGTAAGCTGGCAGCGGCAGCTTGGCCGTGAGCAGGGTCCCACAGGTCTGCTCGCGCTGATCGAACTCGGCAAATAGCGCCGTGGTATCGGCGTGCTCGAAGTTATAGGCGGACTGCTCGACTTCGTTCTGGTGGAACACGTCACCGTAGGTCACGCGTCCCGCAGGGCCGTCGGTCCAGACCAGGGCATAGACGCTCTCGACACCCTGCAGGTACATCGCAAGCCGCTCGAGGCCATAGGTGATTTCGCCGCAGACCGGGCGGCAGTCGAGACCGCCAGCCTGCTGGAAATAGGTGAATTGCGTGATCTCCATGCCATTCAGCCAGACCTCCCAGCCGAGGCCCCAGGCGCCGAGTGCCGGCGATTCCCAGTTGTCCTCGACAAACCGGATGTCGTGGACCAGGGGATCGACGCCGAGCGCCGCGAGCGAGCCCAGATAACGCTCGATGATGTCATCGGGTGACGGCTTCATGAGGACCTGGAACTGGTAGTAGTGCTGCAGCCGAAACGGATTGTCGCCGTAACGGCCATCGCCGGGCCGGCGGCTCGGTTGCACATACGCGGCATTCCAGGGCTCTGGCCCCAGCGCGTGGAGGAATGTGGCGGTGTGGAAAGTGCCGGCGCCCATTTCCATGTCGTAGGGTTGCAGCAGCACGCAGCCCTGGCCTGCCCAATAGCGCTGCAAGGCCAGGATCAGCTCCTGAAAATTGCGCGGCGCCTGCGCCTTCAGTGTTTTCCGTGTTCTCGGCATTCGATCGCGCTGCTGCAAATGGCCGCCAAGTATAGCGGCGAGCCGATCAGCCCGCGGCGCCCCGACCGGCTCCCGCCGTGAGCAGCGGACGGACTTCGGCGGCGGAAAGCTCGCGCCAGCCCCCGGGCGCGAGCGTGCCCAGCCGGATGTGCATGATCCGCACGCGCTTGAGGCTTTGCACCCGATATCCCAGGGCTGAACACATGCGGCGAATCTGGCGATTGAGGCCCTGCGTCAGCACCATGCGGAATGCGGCGGGGCCGATCTGCCGAACGACGCAGGGCCTGGTCTTTTCACCGCCGATTTTCACGCCATTGGCCAGCATCGCGAGGAATGTTGCCGTGACCGGCCGTTCGACCGTCACCAGGTATTCCTTTTCGTGGCCATGTTCGGCGCGCAGGATCCCGTTGACGATGTCGCCGTCGTTCGTCAGCAGGATCAGGCCCTCGGAATCCTTGTCGAGCCGGCCGATGGGAAATATCCGTTCACGGTGACCGATGAAATCGACGATGTTGCCGGCGACATGGCGCTCGGTGGTGCAGGTGATGCCGCGCGGCTTGTTGAGCGCGATGTAGACGGCCTTGCGGTCGGCGGCAAGCGGCTTGCCGTCCACCTGCACCACATCGCCGGCCGCCACCCGCGTGCCAAGCGCGGCCGGCTTTCCGTTGACCGTGACCCGCCCCGAGCTGATCCAGCCATCGGCCTCGCGCCGCGAGCAGACACCGCTTTCGCTGATGAACTTGTTGAGCCGCATGGGCCGGGGATTGTGGCGACAGAGGGCTGAGACAGGGAAGAATTGACGCTGCACAAAATTGGTGCCACCCGCTAGCATCTTGCACCGTCATGGTGCGAGACAGGATCCTGGTGGCCACAGAGATTCCTGTAGTCTATTGATAATAAAGACGTTATCTTATCACTGTTGACTGGCACACAATTTGCACCAGGAATGGGATCTGGCGCAAACGCCTTAAATACTCCGGAGACCGGCATGACCCCCGCTGACGTCCTGAAACTGATCAAGGAAAAAGAGGCGAGCTACTGCGACCTGCGCTTCACGGATACGCGGGGCAAGGAACAGCACGTCACCATACCGACGCGCCTGGTCGACGAGGATTTTTTCGTCGACGGCAAGATGTTCGACGGATCGTCGATCGCCGGCTGGAAGGGCATCAACGAGTCGGACATGATCCTGATGCCGGATCCGACGACGGCGATGATCGATCCATTCTTCGAAGAGAGCACACTGCTGTTGCGCTGCGACGTCATCGAGCCGATGACGATGCAGGGCTACAGCCGCGATCCGCGTTCTCTCGCGCGCCGCGCGGAGGCCTATCTCAAGTCCACCGGCATCGCCGACACCGCGCTGTTCGGCCCCGAGAACGAGTTCTTCATCTTCGACAGCGCGCGCTGGACCAACGAGATCAATGGCTGCAGCTACCAGATAGATTCGGTGCAGGGCGCGTGGAATTCCGGTGCGACCATCAATGGCGGCAACCAGGCCCACCGGCCGAGCGTGAAAGGCGGTTATTTCCCGGTGCCGCCGGTCGACCGGTTCCAGGACATGCGGACCGCGATGTCGCAGGCCTGCGAGGAGCTCGGCCTCAGGGTGGAAGTGCATCACCACGAAGTCGGCACCGGCGGCCAGGGCGAGATCAACGTCGCCGCCAACACGCTGATGAAAAAAGGCGATGAGGTCCAGTTGCTGAAGTACGCGCTGTGGAATGTGGCGCACGGCTACGGCAAGACGCTGACATTCATGCCGAAGCCGCTGGTCGGCGACAACGGCAGCGGCATGCATGTGCACCAGTCGCTGCAGAAGGGCGGCAAGGCGCTGTTTGCTGGCGACCGTTATGCGGGCCTGTCCGACATCGCGCTCTACTACATCGGCGGCATCATCAAGCATGCGCGCGCGATCAATGCCTTCACGAATCCGGGCACCAACAGTTACAAGCGCCTGGTGCCGGGTTTCGAGGCGCCGGTCATGCTCGCCTATTCCGCGCGCAACCGCTCGGCGTCGATCCGCATTCCATGGGTCCCCAATCCCAAGGGCCGGCGCATCGAGGTGCGCTTCCCGGATTCCACCGCGAATCCTTATTTCGCGTTCGCGTCGATGCTGATGGCGGGGCTCGACGGCATCCAGAACAAGATCCACCCGGGCGAGGCTTCGGACAAGGATCTCTACGACCTGCCGCCCGAGGAGGCGAAAAATATCCCGGAGGTCTGCCATTCGCTGGACATGGCGCTCGATCATCTCGATCGCGACCGCGAATTCCTGAAGCGCGGCGGCGTTTTTTCGGACGATCTGATCGATGCGTATATCGGACTCAAGCGGGCGGAAGTAACCCGCTTCCGGATGTCGACCCATCCGGTCGAGTTCGACATGTATTACAGCCTCTGAATTTCGGGGGCCAGGCGGCGGGGCGGGTCTTTACAGAATGCCCCCCGCCTTTGTCAGTCCGGTGGAGTACGGGCTATGCTGTCCCCATGCGCACAGCCCTGATACTCGCCGGCGTGTTGTGGTCCCTGGTGGCCGAGCCCCAGGAGATTTACCGGTGGGTGGACAGGAATGGCGTCGTCCATTACGCGGACCAGCCCGGCGCGGCCGATGCCGAGCGCGTGCATATCGCGACCAGCAACCGCTACGAGGCGACACCGTCGGAGCTGGGGGATGCCGCGAGCTACGGCGCGGCGCCGGCGGTGCCGGCTTACGACTCGCTGAACATCACGCAACCGGCCCCGGACGAGGTGTTTTTCGGCGCGGATACGGCCATCATCGCGGCCGCGGAACTCGGCGGCACGCTGCAATCCGATCACACGCTCGCGTTCTTCGTGGATGGCAATCGCGTGCCCTCCGATGGCGGCGCGTCCGTCGAGCTGCCGAATCTCGACCGCGGCATGCATTTCCTGCGCGCGGCCGTGCTCGACCAGAATGGTGCGCCCCTCCTCTCGAGTCCGCAGCTCACATTCCATGTGCGGGAACCCTCGGTCCAGAATCCGCAGAGCCCGCTGATTCCACCGCCGCCAAAGAACGGCCCCAAACCGATTCCGCGACCGCGCACACCGACCTACCCATCCGGCTGATCCGGCCTGAGGATCGCCGGGAGACCGGCGATGACTGCTGAAGCCCCGGATTCCGTGACGCCACCGGATCCTGGCGCCCTGCTCGACGTGATGGCGACCGCTGTAGTCGTCGTCGATGGCAGGGGATGCATCTCCTGGCTGAATGCCGCGGCCGGCAATCTGCTTGCGGCCGGAGTAGCGGCAGCCCGCGGGCGGCCGCTTTCCTCGTTGCTCGAAGACGGCGCGCAATTCGAGGCGCTGATGCTGCGCAGCCGCGCCAGCGGCGAGCCGCTCGCCCTGCGCAGTTTCACGCTGACGCCGGCGGCGAGGACTGATGCCAGCTACCAGGTTGATATCACATTCACGCCGCTTGGCGGCACGGCGCCAGTCGCGGATGCGGTTCTCGTCGAGATCTCCGATACCACGCGGCCAAGCCGCATCACGCGCGATACCGCACTCCTGGTCCAGCAGGGCGGCAGCCGCATCATGGCCCGGCAACTCGCCCACGAGATCAAGAACCCGCTCGGCGGCCTGCGCGGCGCCGCGCAGCTCCTCGAGCGCGAGCTGCCAAACGAGGAACTGAAGGAATACACGCGCATCATCATCGGCGAAGCCGACCGGCTGTGCATGCTGGTCGACGGCCTGCTCGGTCCCGCGCGGCCGATGCGGCGCGAAGCAGTCAATGTTCACGAGCTGATCGATCATGTCTACCGGCTGGCGCGCGCCGAGGCGCCCGGCGGGGTCCTGATCGAGCGCGATTACGATCCGAGCCTGCCGCCGCTCGCGCTCGACCGGGACCTGATCGTGCAGGCGATGCTGAATCTGGCGCGAAACGCAGTACAGGCGCTGGCCGGCAAAGGCGCGCTGACGATGCGCAGCCGCGCGCTGATGCAGGCGACGATCGGCGCCGCGAAGCATCGCGTGGTCGCCGCGCTGCAGTTCGAGGACGACGGGCCCGGGGTACCGGCCGAGCTCGGCGAGACGATTTTCTATCCGCTGGTGACGGCGCGTGCAGATGGCACGGGCCTGGGGCTCGCGGTCGCGCAGGACATCGCGACGCGCCACGGCGGAATCATCGAATTCGACAGCCGGCCGGGACGCACCGTGTTCTCGCTGCTGCTGCCGATGGGGGTGGATGATGAGCAAGCCGCTTGATGTATGGCTGGTGGATGACGACGCCTCGATCCGCTGGGTGCTGGAGCGGGCGCTGCGCCAGGGCGGCCTGCTCCCGCGCTCCTTCGGGCAGGCGGACGGCGCGCTTGCGGCGCTGTCGCAGGCGCAACCCGATGTATTGATCACGGATATCCGGATGCCGGGCACCGGCGGGCTCAGGCTCCTGGAACGCGTGCGGCGCGAGCATCCGGATCTGCCGGTCATCGTCATGACGGCGCATTCGGATCTCGACAGCGCGGTCGCAGCTTACCAGGGTGGGGCATTCGAGTACCTGCCGAAGCCCTTCGACATCGATGAGGCGGTGGCGCTGGTGCGCCGCGCGGCGACGGAGCGCGGGCCGGGCCGCTCCGAAAGCACGCCCGCCGCGATAGCGGGCATCCTCGGTCATGCACCCGCGATGCAGGAGGTGTTTCGCGCCATCGGCCGGCTGTCGCGCTCGAGCCTCTCGGTGCTGGTGACCGGCGAGTCGGGCACCGGTAAGGAACTGGTCGCGCGCGCGCTGCACCGCCACAGCCCGCGCGCGGCGGGGCCCTGCATCGCGCTCAATACCTCTGCGATCGCATCGGAGCTCCTGGAGTCCGAATTGTTCGGGCATGAGAAAGGCGCCTTCACGGGAGCGAATGCAGAGCGGCGCGGGCGCTTCGAGCAGGCCAACGGCGGCGCGCTGTTCCTCGACGAGGTCGGCGACATGTCGGCGGCCCTGCAGGCGCGGCTGCTGCGGGTGCTCGCCGAGGGCGAGTTCTATCGGGTCGGCGGCAGCGCGCCGATACGCGTGGATGTGCGTGTGATCGCTGCGACGCACCAGGATCTGGATGCGGCAGTACGCAACGGGCTCTTTCGCGAGGACCTGCTACACCGGCTGAATGTGATCCGCATCCGCGTGCCGCCCCTGCGCGAGCGGCGCGGTGACATCCCGGAACTGCTCGCGCATTACCTGGGGACTGTCGCTCGTGAACTGGGCGTCGAGCCGAAGTCGCTTGCGGACGAAGCCGAAAGCCGCCTCGTCGCCTTCGACTGGCCCGGCAATGTGCGCCAGCTGGTGAATGCCGCGCGGCGGCTCACGGTCACGGCGCCCGGGCGCGAAATCCGCGCCGGGGACATACCGGGCGATCTCGGCGGCGAAAACAGCGCCGCGCCCGCGCTCGAAAGCTGGAGTCGTGAACTGGAAGCCTGGGCGACACGGCAGCTCTCGGCTGGTGGTGCGCCCCTCCTCGAGGTGGCCGGGCCACAATTCGAGCGCACGCTCGCGCGGGTCGCCCTGGCGAGTGTCGAGGGGCGGCGCTCAGAAGCCGCGAAGCTGATCGGCTGGGGCCGCAATACCCTGACGCGCAAGCTGCGCGAACTGGGGCTCGACGAGGATTGAGCGGTGCTGGCCGCACCAAAAGAAAGGCCCCCGCCATTGCTGGCGGGGGCCTGAATGACGAATCGCGCTCTTACGGTCTTGCGAGCGTCACCACCGGCGAGTTCCAGGTCTCCCAATGCGCGGGATTGGTGTCGTCGCCGAGCGCCTTGAGTACCGAGAGCTTCACGACGTAGCTGCCGTTTGGAACGGTCAGATAGTCCTTGGGCTGGTTGCCCTTGCCCTTGAAGGTGATGCCGTCCCAGGTAAACGCGAAGAAGCTGGTCGGCGTGCTGTTGCGCGTCGTGTACTGGTCGTCGCTGATGCGGTGCCAGGCCTTGCCTGTCACGGCATCGAACACCTCGAAGCGGACCCTGCGTGCCTGGTGATCGAGGTGCACCAGGAAGAACGGGATGTCGTCCCCGACCAGCGAGTAGCTGGCGCCAGCCGGCTGGTTGAAGAGGAATCCGCCGCTCAGCTTGGCGAGCCACGGGAAACCGTTTGCCGTGGGCTGCAGGACCACGATGCCCTGGTAGTCGCCGACGAATCCGGCAAACGGAACGCGGTAGACCCGCCCGCCGCCCCTCGGCGTAAAGACGACATAGCCGCCGTACTGGCCGTTGACCGGGCCCGTTGCCGGCGTGATCGTCACGTCCACCCAGGCTTTACCCTTCGGCACCGTCACGCTCGGGGTACTGAAGGCGACGCTCGCGTCGCTGAAAAAGAACGATGGATTGATGACACCGCCCGTGGATAGCGCATTCACGTACGACAGGTCGTAGGTGACTGCCGTCTTCGACCTGTTCACGAGCGTCAGGCGTTGCGTGAATGGTCCCGCCGCGCCTTCGCCGGCCTCGATTTTGCCGGGCTGGATCCTGGTCTTCGCCAGGATGGCATCGTCGATATCGAGCATGCCGGCGCCCTGGCGATGGACGTGGTCGAGGAGGCCGAACCCGGGAGCGAGCGACCAGAGCTTTGGATCCGCGCTGTTCTGCAGAAGCGTGCGCGCTTTGCCCGGCTCCATCTGTTTCGGATAGCGCTGCAGCAGGAGCGCCACGGCACCCGCCGTATGCGGCGAGGCCATCGAGGTGCCGGATATCGTGGCATAGCCGCCCTGCTCGAGCGGATAGGTCGAGTAGATCAGTCCGCCGGGAGCACCGATGTCCGGCTTGAGGCTGAGATCAGCCGCCAGGCCATAGGAACTGAAGGAAGAGATGAGCCCGCCAGTCGGGTTCAGGAATCTTCCCTGTTCGCTGGTCCAAGTCATGTCAACCGACCCTGAAGCCAGGCGGCCATCGATCAGCACGCCCTCTGCATCGGAGATCGCGACCACGGGGATCGTGATCGTCGGCGGACCGGCCACGGTCGGGCTGACGCGGCCGGCAACGTTGTTATAAAGCACGACGCCGACTGCACCGGCGTTCTGCGCATTGAATGACTTAGCGTTGAAGCTACAGGTGCCGCGGCGGATCAGTGCGACCTTTCCGGCGAGCGATCCCGCAGGCAGCGCCGAGCAGGCGTCGGCAGTTGAGGACGCCGTGCCGGTCCGCGC